>JAJFGM010000612.1 GCA_021776145.1 Kiloniellaceae bacterium
TTCTCTAGCCCCTAGAAGACGCGGCAGAGGACTTCGCCGCCAACGTTCGCGGCGCGTGCCTCATTATCCGACATGACGCCTCTCGGCGTCGAAAGAATGGTGATACCCAGACCGTTGTAGATCCGCGGCAGCTTCTTGATCTTGGCGTACACGCGACGCCCCGGCGTCGAGATACGGGCGATCTCTTGGATCACCGGCTCACCGTCGTTGTACTTCAGCTCGATCTCGATATTCGAGATACCCGGCCGGCTTTCCTCGGTCCGGTAGCCACGGATATAGCCCTCGCGCTCCAGAACCTCCAGCACATTTGAACGCATCTTGGACGCGGGCGCCCAAACAGTGCTCATGCGCATCCGCTGGCCATTGCGGATACGGGTCAGCATATCCCCCAAAGGATCGCTCATCGACATTGCCCGAAACCTCTCTTACCAGCTCGACTTGACCATGCCAGGAATCTGGCCCACCGACGCGAGATCGCGCAGCGCAATACGCGACAGCTCGAACTTACGGTAATATCCGCGCGGTCGGCCGGAAATGGCGCAGCGATTGCGAACACGCGTCTTCGACGAATTGCGCGGCACTTTCGCCAGCTTGAGGGTCGCCTGGAAGCGTTCCTCCGGCGGCAGGCTGCGGTCGTTTGCGATATCCTTCAACTCGGCACGCTTGTCGGCGAAACGCTCCACCTGCTTGCGACGAGCCTTGTTCTTTTCAACGGCACTCTTCTTAGCCATCTGTCTTGATTCCTTCCGCCGCTCAGCTCGTGAACGGAAAATCGAAGCCTTTGAGCAACGCTCTGGCTTCAGCATCGGTATTGGCGGTCGTGCAGATCACGATATCCATGCCCCGAATCTCGTCGACATCGTCGTAGTTGATCTCGGGAAACACGATCTGTTCCTTCAAGCCGAGCGCGTAGTTGCCGCGGCCATCGAAGCTCTTGCCCGAAAGCCCGCGGAAATCTCGCACGCGCGGCAGCGCAATGGTCACCAGGCGGTCGAGAAACTCGTACATCTGCTCGCCTCGCAGCGTAACCTTGGCGCCGATCGGCATGCCCTCGCGCAACTTGTAGGAAGCGATCGACTTCTTCGCCTTGGTAATCACCGGCTTCTGCCCGGTGATCAGTGCCAATTCGGCTGCCGCCGCCTGGACTTTTTTGGAATCCTGGACGGCTTCACCCACCCCCATGTTGACGACAATCTTGTCGACACGAGGCGCCTGCATGGCGTTCTTATAGCTGAACTCGCCAACCAGGCTTTGTCTCACGGTGGTGACGTAATGCTCTCGCAAGCGCGGTTTCATGGTTTCCGACCTTCGCCTTAAAGATCTATGGTCTCGCCGGACCGCTTGGCGTAGCGCACCTTGCGGCCGCCATCCTCGGTCCGAAGTCCGACCCTCGTCGCTTGATTCGACTTGGGATCGATATGCGAAACATTGGAGATATGGACCGGTGCTTCCTTTTCGACGATGCCGCCGGCCGTTGTCTGCGATGGACGGGTGTGGCGTTTGATCATGTTTACGCCTTGCACCAGAACCCGCTTATCGCTGCGTAGAACCTGCAGGACTTCGCCCTGCTTGCCCTTGTCGCGCCCCGTGGTGACGATCACCTTGTCACCCTTCTTGATTTTGAACTTCTCAGCCATTACAGCACCTCGGGCGCCAGCGAAATTATTTTCATGAACTGCTTGGCGCGCAATTCGCGGGTCACCGGACCGAAAATGCGCGTGCCGATCGGCTCGCCTTGCTTGTTGATCAGCACCGCAGCGTTGCTATCGAAGCGGATCGCCGACCCGTCGCCCCGCCTGATTTCCTTGGCGGTCCGGACGATGACGGCCTGATGGATGTCGCCCTTCTTGACGCGTCCCCGCGGGATCGCTTCCTTGACGGACACGACAATCACATCGCCAATGCCGGCAGTCTTGCGCTTTGAGCCGCCCAGCACTTTGATGCACTGCACGCGGCGGGCACCAGAGTTGTCGGCGACTTCAAGCTGTGTCTGCATCTGAATCATCAGCCTGGTCCTCTCGTCCTATGCGTGCGCCTGATCGCCGCCTTCGGCGACGACTTCCCACGATTTGTTCTTCGAGATCGGCCGGCACTCGCGGATACGAACCTTGTCGCCAACGGTACAGACGTTCTTCTCGTCGTGCGCGCGATAGCGTTTCGAGCGCTTGATAATCTTCTTATAGATGGGATGCATGACCCGGCGCTCGACCAAGACGGTGATCGTCTTGTCGCCCTTGTCACTGACCACCACACCCTGCATGACGCGACGCGGCATTCGAAAGTCTCCTAAGACGCAGCCTGCTGCATTTCGCGCAGGATTGTTTTGATACGCGCAATGCCACGACGAACATCTCGCACACGCGCGGTATTTTCGAGTTGACCGCTGGCACTCTGGAATCGCAGGTTGAACCGCTCCTTGCGCAGGTTCATCAGCGATTCCTTCAGTTCGTCAACGGACTTGGCTTTGAGATCGGCGGTTTTCATCGCCTAACCCTCCTCGCCGCCACCCATTCGGGTGACGAATTTGGTCTGAATTGGCAGTTTTGCCGACGCCAGCTTGAAGGCGTCGCGGGCAATTTCCATCGGAACACCATCAAGCTCGAACATGACGCGGCCCGGTTTGACCCGGCAGGCCCACCACTCCGGCGACCCCTTGCCCTTGCCTTGACGCACTTCCGCCGGCTTTGAAGACACCGGCACGTCCGGGAACACCCGGATCCAGAGCTTGCCCACGCGTTTCATATGACGCGTGATCGTGCGCCGCGCCGCTTCGATCTGACGCGCCGAAATACGTCCGGGCGCCATCGCTTTCAAGCCGTAGGCACCAAAGTCCAACGAGGTACCGCCCTTGGCCTTGCCGTGGATGCGGCCCTTGTGGGCTTTCCTGAATTTTGTCCGCTTCGGTTGTAGCATTATTACCGTTCCTCAAAAAAACCCTCGGCGCACTCAGCGGGCTGCCTGGGCATCCTGCGCGCGTTTGTCCTGTGCCATGGGATCGTGGGCCAGGATTTCTCCCTTGAAGACCCAAACTTTCACGCCACAGGTACCGTAGGTCGTGTGTGCGGTCGCTTCACCGTAGTCGACGTCGGCGCGCAGAGTGTGAAGCGGCACGCGGCCTTCGCGGTACCACTCGGTTCGCGCGATTTCCGCGCCGCCAAGACGGCCGCCGCAATTGATGCGAATGCCATCGGCACCCAAACGCATGGCAGATTGCACAGCGCGTTTCATCGCCCGGCGAAAAGCAACGCGACGTTCCAGTTGCGAGGCGATGTTCTCGGCCACCAGTTTGGCGTCGGTCTCCGGCTTGCGGATCTCGACGATGTTGAGGTGCACCTCGGCGCCGGTGATTTTCTGCAACTGCGAGCGCAGTTTTTCGATGTCGGCCCCCTTCTTTCCGATCACCACACCCGGCCGTGCCGTGTGAATGGTGACCCGCGCCTTCTTCGCCGGCCGCTCGATGACAATGCGCGACACGCCGGCCTGACGTAGTTGCTTGTTGAGGAATTCGCGTATCTTGAGATCCTCGTGCAACAGGTTGGCGTAACTGTCGTCGGCATACCAACGCGAGTCCCAGGTCCGGTTGATTCCGAGGCGTAGACCGATCGGATTTACTTTTTGACCCATTACAGCGACTCCTTGCGCTCACGCACGACCACCGTCAGGCGGCTCCAGGGTTTCAGCAAGCGGCCGGCGCGGCCGCGGGCGCGCGCACGAAAGCGCTTCATCACGAAGCTCTTTCCGACGCTGGCCTCAGAGACGTAGAGGCGATCGACGTCGAGCTGATGGTTGTTTTCGGCATTGGCGATCGCCGACTGCAGGGCCTTTTTGACGTCATTGGCAATACGGCGCTTCGAGAAGCTGAGCTCGGCCAACGCCGCCTCGGCGGCCATTCCACGAATGGTGCCGGCGACGAGGTTGAGCTTGCGCGGACTGGTGCGCAGGTTGCGCACCACCACTTTTGCCTCGTTTTCCATGGTACTGCGCGGATGCGAAGGTTTGCCCATAGCTCTAGCTCCTCCTCGCCTTCTTGTCGGCCGCATGCCCATAGTAGGTCCGCGTCGGCGCAAACTCGCCGAACTTGTGGCCGACCATATTCTCGGTCACCAGAACGGGCAGGAACTTCCTGCCGTTGTAGACCCCGAAGGTCAGGCCAACGAATTGCGGCATGATCGTCGAACGTCGAGACCACGTCTTGATAATGTCATTGCGACCCGATGAACGCGAGGTTTCGGCCTTGCGAAGCAGATAACCGTCGACAAAAGGGCCCTTCCAGACAGAGCGAGACACGATGGCGCTCCTCTAGCGTTTCTTGTGACGGCGGCGCACGATGAGGCCGTCCGTCTTCTTGTTGTGGCGCGTTTTTGCGCCCTTGGTCGGCTTGCCCCAAGGCGTCACCGGGTGGCGACCGCCGGAGCTGCGGCCTTCGCCGCCGCCGTGCGGATGGTCGATCGGATTCATGGCCACGCCGCGCACTGCCGGGCGTTTGCCCAGCCAGCGATTGCGGCCGGCCTTGCCCAATTTGATATTGGCCTGGTCGGGATTGGAAACCGCGCCGATCGACGCCATGCACTCGGCGCGTACCATGCGCACTTCACCCGACCCCAAACGCATCAGGGCATAGCCGGAATCACGGCCGACGAGTTGCACATAGGTGCCGGCTGAGCGCGCTATCTGGCCGCCCTTGCCCGGTTTCATTTCAACGTTGTGGACGATTGTGCCAACCGGGATCGAAGCCAATGGCATGGCATTGCCAGGCTTGATGTCAGCCTTCTCGCCGGAAATTACGGTATCGCCGACAGCCAGGCGCTGTGGCGCCAGGATGTAGCTTTGTTCGCCGCCTTCATACTCAATCAAGGCAATGAATGCCGTGCGATTGGGATCATACTCTAGGCGCAGGACCTTGGCCGGCACGTCGAAATTGCGGCGCTTGAAATCGACCATGCGGTAGCGGCGCTTATGACCACCGCCACGCCGCCGCGCGGTGATACGCCCGGTATTGTTGCGCCCGCCGCTGCTGGTCAGGCCTTCGGTCAGTTTCTTGACCGGCTTGCCCTTCCACAGGTCGCTGCGGTCCACCAGGATCAGGTTCCGGCGGCCCGGTGTTGTGGGATTGTAACTCTTAAGCGCCATTGATCAGATCCCCGTGGTCACATCAATCGAGTGACCTTCTTCCAAGGTCACATAGGCCTTCTTGACGTCCGAGCGCCGGCCCGGCCGGCCACGAAAACGTTTGACCTTGCCATTCTGACGCAGCGTATTGATCGCCTTGACCTTGACCGAAAACAATCCTTCCACCGCCGCCTGGATTTCCGGCTTGGTGGCATTCAGCGGCACGACGAAGGCAACCTGGTTGTGCTCGGAGGCCATGGTCGACTTTTCCGTCACCAGGGGGCGGCGCAGTACTTCGTACATCCGTTCCCTGGACACCGTCACCGGCGGCTTGTTGCGAGGGCGAGCTCTGCTCATTTCAGTCGAGCCTCCAGGGCTTGCACCGCGTCCTTGGTCAGAACCACGGTGTCGCGACGCAAGATGTCGTAGACGTTGGCGCCTTGCTGCGGAAGCACATCGACCTGCGGCAGATTGCGAGCGGCACGCGCGAAGCTCTCGTTCACCGCCTCGCCATCAATCACCAGCACCGACGTCCAACCCAAGGCATCGAACTTTTTCGCCAGGTCGCTGGTCTTGCCGGCTTTGACGTCGGTCTTGTCGAGAACGACGAGCTTGCCTTCTGCCACCTTGGCCGAAAGCGCCGTTTTCAGCGCCAGCTTGCGCACCTTCTTGGTCAAGCCATGAGCGTGGTCGCGAACGACCGGTCCGAAAACCGTGGCGCCACCGCGACGCTGCGTTGTACGGGCCGAGCCGACCCGCGCGTTGCCGGTGCCCTTTTGGCGGAAGAGCTTGCGCGTCGAGCCAGAAATCTCGCCGCGGGTCTTCACTTTGTGGGTGCCGGCGCGGCGCTTGGCCAACTGGTAGTTCACCATACGGGCCAGGATGTCGCTGCGCAGGGGCAAGCCAAACACGCTTTCGTCGAGTTCGATATCGCCCGACTTCTTGCTGTCGAGGGTGGTGACCGGGCACTTCATGGTCATGCGTCCTTCTTACCTTCTTCGCCCTGGCTCGGCGTCGCCTCGGGCGCATCGGCCTCGACCGGGGCGGTTTCTTCCGCCGCCGGCGCTGCCTCGCCGGCGCGCAACCCGGCGGGATAGGGCGCCTCGTCGGGGCGCGAACGCTTGACCGCGTCACACACCGAAACCCAACCACCCTGCGATCCCGGCACGGCACCCCTGATCAGGATCAAGCCGCGGTCCTCGTCGGTCGAGACAACCTTCAGGTTCTGGGTCGTCACCTGGCGCGCGCCCATGTGGCCGGCCATCTTCTTGCCTTTGAAGACCTTGCCCGGGTCCTGGCTGTTGCCGGTGGAACCGTGCGAGCGGTGCGAGACCGAAACGCCATGGCTGGCACGCAGGCCCGAGAAATTATGCCGCTTCATGGCACCGGCGAAGCCCTTGCCGATCGAAGTGCCGGTGACATCGACGAACTGGCCGGGCACGAGATGTGCGACCGACAGTTCCTGACCGACCTCGAGAAGCGCGTCCTCGGCGACGCGAAATTCCGCGACACGACGCTTTGGCTCGACTTTGGCCTTGGCGAAATGCCCGCGCATCGCTTTCGACACGTTCTTCACCTTGGCCAGTCCGTTGCCCAACTGGACAGCGTTATAACCATCGCTCTCCTGCCGGCGCACGGCGACCACCTGACAGGTCTCGAGCTTGAGCACCGTCACCGGAATATGTTCGCCTTCGGGGGTGAACACCCGTGTCATGCCCAGCTTTTGCGCAATTAAACCGGTACGCATCCTACTAGCCCTTCAACTTGATCTCGACGTCGACACCGGCTGCGAGATCGAGCTTCATCAAAGCATCGACGGTCTGCGGCGTCGGCTCCACGATGTCGAGAAGCCGCTTGTGGGTGCGGATCTCGAACTGTTCGCGGCTCTTCTTGTCGATGTGCGGCGAGCGCAGCACCGTGAATTTCTCGATCCGGGTCGGCAGCGGAATCGGGCCACGCACCTCGGCTCCAGTGCGCTTCGCCGTACCGACGATCTCCGCCGTCGACTGATCGAGCACGCGATGGTCATACGCCTTGAGGCGGATGCGAATATTCTGGCTGTCCATTTTCAGCCTCTAACGTCGACCGGTTCGCACCCGTTTCCGGGTCCGGAGCCAACGCCCCTTTCACAAGTTCCAGTTAAACTCTTACTATTCGATGCCCTAGATTTCGGCCTTACTTTTCGATAGAGGCGACGACGCCGGCGCCGACCGTGCGGCCGCCTTCGCGGATCGCAAAGCGCAGGCCTTCGTCCATGGCGATCGGCGCGATCAACTCGACCGTCATCGTCACGTTGTCACCCGGCATCACCATCTCCGTGCCCTCGGGAAGGCTCACAACCCCCGTCACATCCGTCGTGCGGAAGTAAAACTGCGGGCGGTAGTTGGTGAAAAACGGCGTGTGCCGACCACCCTCTTCCTTCGTCAGGATGTAGGCCTCGGCCGTGAAGTTCGTGTGCGGCGTGATCGAACCCGGCTTCGCCAGAACCTGGCCACGCTCGACATCCTCGCGCGCGACACCGCGCAACAGCGCCCCGACGTTGTCGCCTGCCTCGCCCGAATCAAGCAGCTTGCGGAACATCTCGACGCCCGTGCAGGTCGTCTTGCGCGTCTCCTTGATGCCGACAATCTCGATCTCGTCGCCAACCTTGACAATGCCGCGCTCAATCCGCCCCGTCACAACCGTGCCACGACCCGAAATCGAGAAAACATCCTCAATCGGCATCAGGAACGGCTTGTCCTTCGGACGATCAGGCTGCGGTATATAGTCGTCAACCGCCGCCATCAGCTCCAAAATCGAGGCCTTGCCCGTCGTCTCGTCGCCGCCCTCAAGCGCCGCCAGCGCCGATCCCTTGATGATCGGAATGTCGTCGCCGGGGAAATCGTACGACGACAGAAGCTCGCGAACCTCAAGCTCGACAAGCTCCAATAGCTCCTCGTCGTCAACCTGGTCGACCTTGTTCATATAGATAACCAAGGCCGGAACGCCGACCTGCCGCGCCAGAAGAATGTGCTCGCGAGTCTGCGGCATCGGACCGTCCGCCGCCGATACTACCAGAATCGCCCCGTCCATCTGCGCCGCGCCCGTGATCATGTTCTTCACATAGTCCGCGTGACCGGGACAGTCGACATGCGCGTAGTGACGGTTCTCCGTCTCGTACTCAACGTGCGCCGTCGAAATCGTGATCCCACGCGCCTTCTCTTCCGGCGCCTTGTCAATCTGGTCGTAGGCCGCAAACTCCGCTCCGCCAGACTCGGCCAATACCTTCGTGATCGCCGCCGTCAATGTCG
>JAJFGM010000613.1 GCA_021776145.1 Kiloniellaceae bacterium
TCGAGGTTCGCCGGGACACCCTTTTCGAGCGGCTCGCGGTTCGACAACTCAGCGCGCAGTTCCCGCTTCAACCCGCGCATTCCCGCATATCCGAGGCGGCGCAAAAACCGGCTCACCGTAACCTCGCTGACCCCCACCTTCGCGGCCAGTGAGACACCGGTCTCAAAGCTCAAATCGCCGCTGTTCAGCATCATGTACTGAGCCACCTGGGCCTCGAGGTTGGGCAGTTCCGGAAGGACCCTGCGCAGCTGCTCCTCGAAACTCGGAAATCCGGCCTGCGGGAACGAGGAGAACGCTTCTTTCATCGGTGTCTGGCCCCACAATGTTAGAAAGTTTCCTCAACTTGATCACGACAGAATTATTTCATATGCTAAATTTTAGGGCAAGCCGTGGCCTGGCCGACCGAGGGGCTTTTCGGCCGCGACGCCTTGCGAGTTTCAAAAAAAGGGGAGGTCAAAAATGCGCCGTAACGAGTTTTTCGATCTGGTTCGCCTGTCGGCAAGGGGGGCGGCTTTCGCCTTGGTCCTCGTCGGTGGATGCATCCTGTCGTCTCAGACCGCAGTGGCCCAAGGCAAGCTCAACATTTACAACTGGGGCGACTACATCAACCCGGAAGTCCTGACCCGCTTCACCAAGGATACGGGCATCGAGGTGACACTCGACACCTATGGCACCAACGAGGAGATGCTGGCCAAGATCCAGGCGGGCGCAACGGGCTACGACATCGTCTTCCCGTCGGTTCACATGCGCGACATCATGCAGAAGCTGGATTTGCTGCATGATGCCAAGGTCAACACCCTGAAAGGCTTCGAGAACATCGATCCGGTCAACAAGCGCTCCAAGGTGGACCCGGAGAGTTCCTATTGCCTGCCCTATGCCTGGGGCGCGGTCGGCGTCTTCTACAACAAGGCCGAGGCCGGCGAGATCAAGACCTGGGATGACTTCTTCGCACTCCCCGACAGGGGCAAGAAGATCACCATGCTGGATGATCTGCGGGAGACCATCGGCGTCGCCCTCATCAAGAACGGTCACTCGGTAAACGCCACCGACAGCGACGCCTTGAAGCAGGCCGAAGCCTGGCTCCTGGAGCGCAAGGACAAGATCTCGGCCTTCTCCTACGACATCGTTTCCCTGGTTCAGTCCGGCGACATCGCGGCCGCCCACTGGTACGTGGGAGCCACTGTTTATACCCTGCAAGAGCCGGACAAACTCGGTTTCGTGATACCGGCGGAGGGCGCGACCATGTATCAGGAGGACATCTGCGTCTTGAAGAGCGCGCCCAACAAGGAGAGCGCCGTCCGCTTCCTGGAGTTTTACATGCAGCCCGAAATCGCGGCCCTCAATACCCTGCAGCAGGTCAACGGGACCGCCAACATGCCGGCGCGCGCGCTCCTGCCGCCGGAGTTGAAGGCGAACCCGAACACCAACCCGTCGGCCGAAGTCATCGCCAAGCTTCAGATCTTCGAGGACCTCGGCAACGATCTGCGCAAGTACAACCGAGTCTGGACCAGGGTGCGCACCGCGCAGTGACGGAAACGGCCGCGATCGCCGAAGTCAAGGGGGCGGTCAAGCGATTTGCCGCCCCCGACGGCGGGACGATCACGGCACTGGACGGCATTTCCCTAGCGGTCCAGCAGCGCCAGTTCGTCACCCTGCTCGGCCCCTCGGGTTGTGGAAAGACAACTCTGCTGCGCTCCATCAGCGGCTTCGAGGACCTCGATGCCGGTGAGGTGCGTATTGCCGGCGAGACGATGACCGGTGTGCCGCCGCATCGGCGTCCCGTCAATACGGTGTTCCAGAACTACGCCCTTTTTCCGCATCTGAATGTCTCCGGTAACGTCGGCTACGGGCTCGATGTCGCCGGAGTGCCGCGGCGCGAACGCAATCGGCTCGTCGGCGAGGCGTTGGAGCGCATGGGGCTTGCCGGCTTCGAACGCCGCAAGCCCAATCAGCTCTCCGGCGGCCAGCGGCAGCGGGTGGCGTTGGCCCGCGCGATCATCAACCGGCCGAAGCTCTTGCTGTTGGACGAGCCGCTCTCGGCGCTCGACCGCAACCTGCGCCAATCCATGCAGTTGGAGCTGAAGAGTCTGCAGCACGATCTCGGTATCTGCTTTCTCTTCGTCACCCACGACCAGGAAGAGGCGCTCACCATGTCCGATCAGGTGGTGGTGCTGAACAGGGGGCGGATCGAACAAATCGGACCACCGGAAGTGCATTATCACCGGCCGGAAACCCGCTTCGTTGCCGAGTTCATCGGTGACGGCGCTCTCTTCACCGGGCAAATTCAAGGCCCCGCCGACAACCCGCTGCTGATTACCGATGACGGTCTCGCTCTTGCCGTCGGGTCCGGCGCCAAGGTCGGAGACAGAGCCACGCTGCTGCTGCGTCCGGAACAGCTCGACGCGGCGCCGGATACGCCGGACAACTCATTGGGGATTCTAGAGGCAGTTTTGCAGCAGTCGGTCTTCATGGGCGCCTCGCGCAAGTTCGTCTGCCGGCTGGCCAATGGGGCGTCCGTCACGGCGACGCCGATGGGAGCCGGGGTCGAAGCGCTTGGCCGGGTTGCGCCGGGCGAGCCGCTGCGTCTCGCCTATCGCCGCGATCTTCCGCACCTGATCCCGGGGACTGGTGATGGCGCGTAAGGGAGACGACCGCAGGCTCGCCTTCTTGCTGGGACCGGCAACGCTCTTCCTGGGAACATGTTTCCTCGGCCCGCTGGCGGTGATGATCATCTACAGTTTCCTGGAGCCCGGGCTCTACGGCGGCGTCGAGTGGAACTTCTACCACTGGAACTACGGCCGTATCCTCGGTTGGGCCGACGGCGAGTGGGAGGATTTCGACCCGGTCTATGCCGCGATCTTTTTCCGCTCGGTGCGGCTGGCGCTGACCAATGTGCTGATCACGCTGCTTATTTGCTACCCGGCGGCGCTCTGGGTCAGCGGCCTCACTGCGCGCTGGCGCACCTTCATTGTCTTCATGGTCACGCTGCCATTCTTCGTAAGCCTTGTCGTACGCCTCTTCTGTTGGGTGCTGATCCTGCGTCCCAGTGGATTTCTCAGCTCGATCCTGCTCGGCCTCGGCCTGATTTCCGAGCCGATCGACATCATCTTTACGGAAACGGCGGTGTTGATCGGGATGGCCTACATCCTGCTGCCCTTCATGTTTCTGCCGATCTACGCCAGTGTCGAAAAGCTCGATGCTTCGCTGATCGAAGCCTCGTCGGATCTGGGCGGCAGCCCGCTTCAGACCTTTTTTCGCGTGACTCTGCCGCTGACTTTGCCCGGCATCGCCGCCGGCGCGGTTCTGGTCTTCATCCCCAGCCTCGGCAATTTCATCGTGCCCGACCTCCTGGGCGGGGCGAAGGTTCTGATGATTGGAAACCTCGTCGAGCAGCAGTTCCTCTCGGCGCGCAACTGGCCCTTCGGCGCGGCGCTTTCGGTGATGATCATGCTGGTGATGCTGGTACTGATCGTCTTCTACATCCGACGGGTCGGGCGGGCGGAGGTCGGCGCATGAAACGGCCCTGGATGAAGCGTCTCTTGGGCCTCCACGGCGCCCTCTTCCTCATCTTCGTCTATGCGCCGATCGTGATGGTCGTGGTCTATTCCTTCAACAACAACCCGATCAACATGATGATCTGGTCGGGCTTCACCTTCGATTGGTACTGGTCGATCTTCGGCTATCCGACGCAGTTGAACGAGCAGACCCTCTACGTCGAGTCCACCAGCCAGCTTCTGTCGGCGGTCAAGAACAGCCTGATCGTGGCCGCCAGCACCACGTCGATCTCGACAACTCTCGGCACCATGACCGCCCTGGCGCTGCACCGCTATCGCTTCCGCCTGCAGTCCTTCTATCAGGGGCTCTTGTACATGCCGATGGTCATGCCGGATATCGTACTGGGCATCGCGCTGTTGGTCTTTTTCGTGAGTTTCAGCGTCAAGCTGGGCCTCATGTCGATCATCGTCGGACACTGTACCTTCCTGATCTCTTACGTCTTCGTCGTCGTGAGCGCGCGGCTGGCCGGCATGGACGACACCCTGGAACAGGCCTCGGCCGATCTCGGCGCCAATCCCTGGGTCACCTTTCGGCGCATTACCCTGCCGCAGATCCTGCCCGGTGTGATCGGCGGCGCCCTGCTCGCCTTCATCATCTCGATGGACGACTTGGTGATCACCTATTTCATCGCCGGCGTCGATTCGACGACGCTGCCGGTCTTCATCTACGGCATGCTGCGGCGCGGCGTGAAACCCGAGATCAACGCCATCGCCACGCTCATGCTGGCGTTTTCCTTCATCGTCGCCTCGCTCGGCCTCTATCTGCGCCGGCGCGGCTAAAGGAGAACCGGCCAGTGGCAAAACCGCGCGGACGCGACATCGGACTGCCCTTCCCGGGCGAGACCGGGCCGCATAACGCGATCACCGATGTGCCGGGGGTCGAGGTCGGATACCGCACCCGAATCGAGGGCGAAGGGCCCTTGCTGCAAGGCCAAGGCCCGGTGCGCAGCGGCGTCACCGCGATCCTGCCGCTCGGCCGCCGGGCGGAACCGCAGCCGGTCTGGGCCGGCACCTATGCCCTCAACGGCAATGGCGAGATGACCGGAACCCATTGGATC
>JAJFGM010000614.1 GCA_021776145.1 Kiloniellaceae bacterium
TCAAGGAAGCACGCAGCAACGAGGCCAAGTTGCGGGAGTCCGCCGGGAAGCCGGCGGCCAAGGCGCGACCGGGATCGGGGGCGGCCTTGGAGACGGTGCAGTGTCCCGTATGCGAGGCCTATCTGCCCTCGAACGGTGCCTCCAACTGCGGCCGCGCCGACTGTCCTTACTAGTGGCTCGACGCAGAGGTTATGACAGTTTCATGGGGGCCAAGCGACCCTCTGGGTAGGCGCGCTGCGCAGCGCGATGCGGGACATCGGGCACAAGGTTTTCGCCAAGCGGGCAGCGCAACGCCCCCAGAGGGCCGAGTGGCCCCACCGAAGGCCGCGATCTTTTGCCCGCCTGCGGCCCAGGTTCGACGCATGGGGCGGATTGCTTGTGGTGGTTGGCACCACCGCGCAACCCGCGCCTTGCCGGCGGGCAAAATATTCGCGGTGAAACTGTCATAATCTCTGTGCAGAGCCACTAGTATAGCCGAATCCGGCCTTGCTGGCGTTGTCGATTGCCTTTTGCACCACGTCCTTGATGTGAACCGTATCGCTCATTGGTCTGCCTCCTGAAAGACGTCGTTAACCAGCATGACCCGCCGCGCTCCCTGAAGTCCTTGATCCACTTCAAGGCGGCGCCCTGCGCCCTCCTCGACCCTGCATAACCCCCTTTCGCTCAGCTTCACGTGTAGTTGCATGAAGCGTGATATAATCCGCCAGGATTTGCGCGTGCGATTCGAAGCCGGATCGTGCCGCCTTTCCGGGCCGACTCTTTGTGCTCATAAGGGAATAGAGCCACATGCACGGGGCGCCTTACGCTACAATGCGAGGCTTTTGGGAGGGGCTTGTCCAAGCCCTCCGGGTCCCTGGAACAGCTACCCGGGGGACAGCGGCCCGGGGGACAGCGGCCCGGGGGACAGCTGGCCGGCCGCGCCGCGCCGACAACGATTGGCGCGGCGAGCGCCATAAACCGGGGCGCCGGCGGTTCCTTGCCACGGCTTTGCTGATTTCCTTGCTGGCGGCATGGGCCCTGCCCGTTGCCGCCACAACCGATCCGCGGGTCGAACTTGGGCCCGACCACAAGCGGGTTGCCTTTGTCGTCGGCAACAGCGCTTACCAGAAATTGCCACGCTTGGTGAATCCGCGGCGCGATGCCGAAGCCATTGCCGATTCCCTGGAGCGCCTGGGTTTCCTCGTTACGCGCGTGATCGACGGCGACGCCGAAACCCTATTGCGCGCGCTCGCTGACTTTACCGAACAAAGCCGCGGCAGCGACATCGCGCTGGTCTACTATGCCGGCCACGGCGTGCAGGTGAACGGCGAAAACTACATTCTGCCGGTCTCGCTCAGCGCGGCCGATGCATCAACGGTGCTCAACGAAGGTCTTGGCATGTCCGCCGTGCGCCGGCAGTTGCAGACCGCCGACGCCGGCCTCAACATCGTCATCCTCGATTCCTGCCGCGAGAACCCCTTTGGTCCGATCGTCACCGAGCAGACTGCCGAAAGCGCCACCCCCTTGATCGTCCGACAAGGCCTGGCGCAGATGCGCAGTGCCGCCGGCATGCTGATCGCCTATGCGACGCAGCCCGGCGATGTCGCCTATGACGGACAGGACTCCCACAGTCCCTTTACAGCTTCGTTGCTGCGCTTCATCGAGGCGCCTGGCCTGGAAATCCGTCTTATGCTGGGGCGTGTGCGCGAAGACGTCGTCGCCCGCACCAACGGCGTGCAGATTCCCTGGGTCGAGGAAGCCGTGCTCGGCGAGTTCTATTTCGCCGACGACGACAAGCTGCCGCTGGCCGGCGACCGCGCGGAACAGGAGCTGACGTTCTGGCACAGCATCTGGCGCAGCGACGACCGGCACGACTACGAAGCCTATCTGGCGCGGTATCCCGACGGAACCTTCCGCGACCTCGCAAAGAACCGCTTGTCGGCACTGCGCCTGACCGAGGCCGAGGACGCCGGGCCCATCGATCAAGAGGACTGGAGCAGCGTATCGGCGGACGATCGCCGCGCCGTGAAAAACTCACTCTACTGGCTTGGCTATTACAACGGCCCCCTCACCGGCAGCCCCGACAACGAGTTGCTGGGCGCCGTGCAGGCTTTCAAGAATGCCGTCTTCCAGGCACCCGGTGGCTGGCTGACGCCGAGCCAGTCGCGACAACTCCACTTCGCCGCGGCCAATGCCCTCATCGCCCGTGGCGAGCGTCTTGCCGAGCGCATCATCTTCGACCGCGCGCGGCTGCGCAGCATCGACAGGGGCGTCAACGACATCGCCCTGCCCGCCTATGAGGAACTGAAACAGCGCCTCGCCGGAAAGGACGAGGGCGCGGAGATCCTCGCCGAAGCGGAAGCGCAAATCGCCGCGATCCGCGAAAAACGCGACAGCGCCGCCGGGCGCCTCGAAACGGCGACACAGCAGTATCTCACCGCCGTGACGGCCGCGGGATCGGGCTACGAATCCGAGATCAAAGTAGCCGGTGCAACCCACGTTCGGGCCCCCACAAGCCAGGCTGCCGGCACGGCCGCGCAGCCGGTGCGGCGAAAAATTTTCATGCAACAAGCATTGGACTATGCGGAAAAAGGAGCGATCAATGAAGCGGTCTGGATTGAAGAAATCCTGCAATAACAGAGTCCTGCGCCGCCTATTTAAAGGGCTCGCCGTGGTCACTGTTCTCGGGCTCCAGTCGACGAATCCGCCGACTGCCGCCGCGTCGGACCCTCAAATTTGGCAGGCTTCCTCCAATGCACTGCAACTGGCCCAGGCGCGCGACGATACCAGCAATATTTTCAACACCAAGCCGGCCCGGCCAAAAATCGAAGACACCGAGGCGCAGCGCGAGTTGGAGCATGAGAAAGAAGCCTTGAGCGAACCGCTCGAGACGACGGTCAAGGAGGGCGGCATCCTCGGTGGCCTGCTCGGCGGCGGATTCAGCATCGGCTTCGGCAGCAAGAAGAGCGCCGGCGTGGCCGTTCCGACCGGCATTTTGCTGGGCAGTTTGGCCGGCAAGTATGTTGCCGCCAAGCAAAAGAAATACAGCGAAGAACTCGAGGTGATCGAGGCCATCACCAAGGATGTACAAGAGAAAAACGCCCACGCGGAAAGCGCCATCGGTGCCATGCGAACCGTCGTCGAAGAGGACCGAAAACGGCTTGGCGAGCTCCGCCAGGCGCTGGAAAAGGGTGAGGCCGAGGAAGAAGATCTGGAAGACATGGTCGAGGTGGCCGAACGCGACCTAAAGACCATGCAAGTCGCGGCCACCAAGACCGAGGAGCATCTCGACACCTTCGTCAAAGCCCGTTCCATAGTCATCGATGACAGCGACGACGCCGAACTTGCCGGACGTGACGAAATCAAGGCCATGGATGTCGAATTAGATGGCTTGAGGAACCGTATCCGCGCCATGCACGATCTTGTCGCCGAACTCTCGGACGTCAGTTGAGGGCGGCATGATGGATTCGCCCACATCGTCGACCCCCGAACGCTTGCGCGGCTCCGTCCGGCACGGCTTTTGCCTGGTCTGCTTAGCGCTCCTGCTCGCCGCCTGTCAAACCAACGAGGATCCGCGCGACGGCGGCTTCGTCGATGGGGTGGTCGGACTGACGAGCGGCAGCTACGACGACTATGTCGAGGAAAAACAAGACACCCTTGAGGCAGAGCAGGACGAAGGCGCATTGCTTGAGGCGCGGGCACAGGCCCTAGAGACCGAACAGGCCGCGCTGAAGCAAGAGATTGGCGAGGCTCACAAAAACCTCACCGCGCTACAGGCACAGCTTGCGATGCTGCGTGCCCGCCTTACCGATGCGAATCAAGCCAGCGCCGCCGAACGCGCCCGCCTTGAGGAGGCCGAATCGCGGGCAGCGCGCGCCGCTCAAGGGCTTGAAAAATTGAGCGGAGACAGCGGCGCCTCGATCGCTTCGCAGCAACGGAAGATCAAAGACCTGCAAGCGCTGATTGGCTCGGTCGCCACGATGGTCAGCGAGCTATCGGGTTAGGGCAAACTCGGCGGCGGCACCCAAGGGTCCAACCCGCGTCCGGCCGGGCGCGGCGCAATGGGCTTGGAAGAATGTGATCCGCGTCTATAGTCTGTGGCGCCATGGCAAAAATGCAGGCCGTCAAGATCCTCCCCCTCGCCGACCCGGCTGCCGCCGGCCGCAAAGCCATGCTGACGCCAGGCCGAGCCGAGCCGCGCGCCGTCAGGGGCGCGGCTGGGTTGAGCGAAGGCTGTGCTGCCAAGCCCGCG
>JAJFGM010000615.1 GCA_021776145.1 Kiloniellaceae bacterium
ACTCGGGCAGCCGTGCAAGGTCGTCTTAACGATTGCCTGCGAAAGTTCGTGTCTGGCTCGAATCGAGATAGCGATTGCCGGAGGGACCCAATGGAGAGCACATCACTGAAGACCGAGGCGAGGGAGTTCGTCGACGACCTGTGGGCATTGGTCGATCAGGCCAAAACCGATGGCGATTTCATGCGCGCCCGTGAGCTTCAACGCGACGCCCGCGAGGCCGAGCTGCAGCTGGCGACCCAGACCCTACCCGCCCACAAGTGATTCGACGCAGAGATTATGCCTGTTGCATGGAGGCCAGCCGTCCCTCTGGGTAGGCGCGCTGCGCCGCGCGATGCGGGACATCGGGCCCAAGGTTTGCGCCAAGCGGGTAGCGCAACGCCCCCAGAGGGCCGAGTGGCCCCAACGAAGGCCGCGATCTTGTGCCCGCCTGCGGCCCCGCTGGGACGCATGGCGCGAATTGCTCGTGGTGACTGGCACCACCGCGCAATCCGCGCCTTGCCGGCGGGCAAGATCTTCGCGGTGAAACAGTCATAATCTCTGTGTCGAGCCACTAGGGTTCGTACCAGAGATGCCATAGTTTCAGATTGGCGTTGGCGGCTCGCCGTCGCCCGGCTTCAGCCCTTGCGGAAAGAACTGGCGGGATAGACGCCGAGGATTTTCACCTCGCGCGAGAAAAAACTGAGCTCCTCGAGCGCGAGCTGCACTGACTTGGAGTCGGGGTGTCCGTCGATGTCGGCGTAGAACTGGGCGACGGTGAAGCTGCCGTCGACGATATAGCTTTCCAGTTTTGTGATATTGACGCCGTTGGTGGCAAAGCCCCCAAGGGCCTTGTATAGCGCCGCCGGTACGGAGCGGACGCGAAAAACGAAGCTGGTAATCACCCGGCCGTTTTTCGCCTCCGGGTGGGTCGGCTCCTTCGACATGATGATAAAACGGGTGGTGTTGTGCTCGTTGTCCTGGACATCCGCCTCGAGCAGATCCAGTCCATAGATTTCGCAGGCCAGGGTCGACGCAAATGCCCCGACAGTCTGATCGCCAAGTGCCGCCACTTCGCCGGCGGCGCCGGCTGTATCGGCAGCCACCACCGGCGTTATCGCATGTTGGCGCAGGAAGTTGCGGCATTGCGACAAGGCATGCACGTGGCTGCGAACGGTCTTGATGTCGGCGAGTTTCGCGCCCTTGGGCGCCAGCAACTGATGATCGACGCGCTGAAAGTGCTCGGCGATGATATGCAGGCCGGATTCCGGCAGCAGATGATGGATATCGGCGACGCGTCCGGCGATCGAGTTGTCGATTGGGATCATGGCGAGCCGCGCCGTGCCGTTGTTAGCGGCGGCGAAGGTGTCGTCGAAGGATGCGCAAGGCAGGGTCACCATGTCCGGGTATGCCGTCCGACAGGCGAGATCCGAAAAGGCTCCGGGCGCGCCCTGGAAGGCAATCAGGTTGTTTGGGCTGGCGTCCTTGGCCATGTGTCTCGTCAACCTCTATTCGGCGTCTCAGGCCGCAGTGTCACGTCGCAGTCTCAGGCTAGGTCCCGGGGGTCCAGCAAGTCGCGGGCACGGGCCAAGTCGGCCGGAGTATCGACACCGAGCGGTAGGGTGTCAACGAGAGCGACATCTATGCGCATGCCGTCTTCCAGGGCGCGCAGCTGTTCCAGCTTCTCGCGGCTTTCAAGCGGTGACGGCGGCAGGGCGACAAAGCGCTGCAAGGCGGCTCGGCGGAAGGCATAGAGGCCGATGTGGTGATACAACGGCTGGCCGTCGTCTGCTCCCGGCCAGGGCACCGGGCTGCGGCTGAAATAAAGCGCCCGTGCCACGGGACGACCAGGCGGGAAGGCGACGGCGGCCTTGACGACATTGGGGTTGCGGCGCTCGGCCGGGTCGTTGATCTCAACCGCCAATGTCGCGATATCGACGTCCGGGTCCATCAAGGCCTGAAAGGCGGCGCGGATGATTTTCGGCTCCAGGGTCGGAAGATCGCCCTGCACATTGATCACGGCGTCGTGCTTGCGGTCGGGGTCGAGATCCTGCAGGGCGGCAAAAATCCGGTCGGACCCGGACGGCAGATCGGGGTCGGTCAAGACGGCGCGGCCGCCGGCGGCCTCGACGGCAAGAACGATTTCCGGCTCGGCGCAGGCCACCACGACCGGCCCAAGTTCGGCCGCTTCGGCACGGCGCAGGCAATGCACGATCATCGGCATGCCATGGATATCGGCGAGGGGCTTGTTGGGCAGCCGGCTCGAGGCCATGCGCGCGGGGATCAGCAGGATCGGATTTGCGGGAAGCGTCATGTCGCCTTCACTGTCAGATAGCTTGAATCAGGCTGGGTTGGGCCGGTTGCGTTGACGGCTTTCATGCTGATCGCGCGTGCTCGGTTGGCATCGCGCGGGTCAATTGCCCAACGGTAATCCAATTCGGTGCGTCGAGGTGCACAATAAGCCTGCGCCGCAATGCGAAAAACGCCTTTTTGGCCCCGCCTCGCCTATTGAACGGCGGCGGACCCGCCTGTATTGTCCGCCGCAGTTGTGCGAAATTGGGGGTTTCCAGATGGCATCGTCACTTGAATTCAACAAGGTCGCCGCCGCGGTTCTTGCCGCTGGCGTGGTTGCCATGGCGACGGGGTTCGTGGCGGAGTTGCTGTTTCACCCGACGGAACTCGAAAATCATGCCTATGTGGTCGAGTCCGAGGGTGAAGAGATGGTCGAGGCGGCCGTGACCGAGGCGCCCATGGAAGAGTCGCTGCTCGGACTCATGGCGGCAGCCGACGTCGCCGCTGGCGAGAAGGTCTGGAAGAAATGCAAGTCTTGCCACGACCTTAGCAAGGGTGGTCCGCACAAGATCGGCCCCAATCTCTACGATATCGTCAATCGCTCCATCGCTGGCGCCGAGGGATTTGGCTACTCCAGCGCCTTGCAGGAAATGTCGGCGGAAACCTGGACCTATGAGAATCTCGGCGCCTTCCTGAGCAAACCCAAGGATTGGGCGCCGGGCACCAAGATGGCATTTCCCGGTCTCAAATCGGTGGCGCAACGCGCCGACCTGATTGCCTATCTGCGCAGCCAGAGTGACAACCCAGCCGCGATGCCCGAGTAGACCCGGCCCATTGCCGACACCAGCGTGGGATTTTCGCGAGATGGCGGGCAGATCAAACCCGTAATGCTCAGGAGTGCGGCTTGCCGACCTCGAACCTCGACGCACAGCTTGATCTCGCCGAGCGCCTGGTCGAGGCAACCCGCCCGATCATCACCGGCTACTTCCGCCAAGCCGTCGACATCGACCAAAAGGCCGACGCAACGCCGGTGACCATTGCCGATCGCGCGGCCGAGGCGGAAATGCGCCGGCTCATCGCCGCCACCTTTCCGGCGCATGGCATCGTTGGCGAAGAAGAGGGCGCGGTGCGGCCCGGGGCCGAGTACGTCTGGGTGCTCGATCCCATCGACGGAACCAAGCGTTTCATCACCGGCAATCCCTGCTTCGGCACCTTGGTCGCTCTTCTGAGGGACGGGCGCCCCTTGCTCGGTGTCATCGACATGCCGCTCCTGGCCGAGCGTTGGATCGGCGCCGAGGGGCGTGCGACGCTTTTTGTCGACCGCCTTGGACGCAGACCGGCGCGCACGCGCACCTGCCCCGACATTGCCGAGGCATCGCTCTACAGCACATCGCCGCATATGTTTGAAGGGCCCGATGCTCCGGCCTTCGCGCGGGTGCGCGATGCCGCCGGCTTGGTGCTCTATGGCAGCGAGTGTTACGGATACGGCTTGCTGGCCAGCGGCCATAGCGATCTTGTGATCGAGGCCGACATGGCGCCCTACGACTACCTGGCGCAAGTGCCCATCATCACCGGCGCGGGCGGTGTCATGAGCGACTGGCAAGGCGGCGCTTTGGGCCTGAATTCCGGCCACCGCGTTCTTGCCGCCGGCGACCCGCATTGCCACGCCCGGGCCGTGGCGCTTCTGGCCGCGGCGTGAGGCCGCAATCAAAGGCGATTGGACGCTTGTCTTGGAGGGACAGGCCGCCAATTAGTACCTATTATGATGCGATATCCGACGGCATCGTTATCGTCATGGGCAAGCGCGCGTGAGCCCATCTGGCAAAGACGCTGTTGATTGGTCGCGTTTGTTCGCGGATCAAAGCAATGGTTCGCGAATGTCCCCCGCCAACCTGCTTGAGAGACAAATATGATCTCTGCAATGACATGCTTTCGCGGCATCAAGGGTGTCGCCCTCGGCCTTCTTCTGGCGGCGGCTCTGCTGCAGCCGGCGTTCGCCCAAGAACAGAAAATCATCAAGTCCTGGGCAATGTCGGAGTTTGGCGAGCCGCTCTACAAGGATGGTTTGGAGCACTGGCCCTACGTCAATCCCGATGCGCCCAAGGGCGGCAAGATAGTGCTCGGCGCCTTTGGCACGTTCGATACTCTCAACCCCATCATCCTCAAGGGCGAATTTCCGAGCTCGATCGGCCACACTTTTGACAGCCTGATGGTGGCTTCGTCCGACGAATTGCTGAGCGCCTATGGCCTCATTGCCGAGAGCGTCGAGTACCCCGAGGACGTGAGTTGGGCGATTTTCAACATTCGCCCCGAGGCGCGCTTTAACGACGGCATGCCGATCACCGCGCATGACTTCAAGTATTCCTTCGAAATGGTACGCGAACACGGCCGGCCGTTCCTCAAGTCCTTCCGCGCCGATATCGTTAGTGCCGAAGTGCTGTCCGAGCAGCGCATAAAATACAGCTTCAAGACCCGCGACAGCATGAAACCCTTGATGATCGCGGCTGGGTTTTCGCCCCTGGCGAAACACTACTGGAAAGACAGGGACATCTCGAAAACGACGCTGGAGCCTCCGGTGTCCAGCGGCGCTTATCGCATCAAGACCTTGAGTCCCGGCCGCTCCATCACCTACGAACGCATCGATGACTATTGGGCCGCCGACCTACCGGTCAGCCGCGGCCTCTATAACTTCGATGAAATCCGCTACGACTATTACCGGGATGAGACCGTCGAATTCGAAGCCTTCAAGGCCGGGGAAATCGACTTTCGCGGGGAGAATTCCGCCAAGCGCTGGACCACGGGCTACGACATCGATCCCGTCAAGAAGGGCGATATGGTGACTCGTGTCGTGCCAGACGAGAACCCCAGGGGCATTGGCGCCTTTTTCTTCAACCTTCGCCAGCCGCAATTCCACGACAAGCGTGTCCGCGAAGCCATCACCTTTCTCTACGATTTCGAAGCCATCCAACGCACCCTGCTTTATGGCCATTACAAGCGCATCCGGAGCTATTTCCCGAATTCCGACTATGGCGCCTCCGGCCCGCCGACGTCGCAGGAGCTGACGATCCTCGAACCCTTCATGGAAAATATCCCACAAGAGGTGATGAGCAAGGCCTTCGAACCGCCGGTGACCGATGGGAGTGGTCGAAATCGTCAAAACCGGCACCAAGCGCTGCGACTTTTCAAGGCGGCCGGCTGGGAGGTCAAAGCCGGCAAGCTGATCAACGTCGAAAGTGGCAAGCAATTGACGTTGGAGATCATGACCGCGGCGCCGGAAACCGAACGCCTGTCCGCTCCTTTCATTCAAAGCATGAAACGCGCCGGCATCGATGCCAGTATCCGTGTCGTCGATGTACCGCAGTGGCGCAACCGCATCGAAGCGAAGGACTTCGACATCTATGCCGCCCGCAACAACTTCTTCCCACCGCCGGGTTCTGAACTCTACAGCTATTTCGGTTCCGAATCGGCCGACGATCCAGGCGGCGGCAACCGCATGGGTTACAAGAGCGATGTCGCCGATGCCCTGATCGAGCAGATCATTTCGGCAAAGGACCTGGAAACCTTGAAAGCCACGACACGTGCGCTGGACCGGGTCATGCTGTGGAACTTCAACCTGGTGCCGCTTTATTATTCTGACGAATCCTGGATCGCCTATTGGAACAGGTTCGGGCGGCCGGACAGGAAACCGCGCTATTCTGTCGGCTTCCCGGATTCGTGGTGGCTCGACGCAGAATTGGCGGCGGGCTTGCGGCAGAAATAGCCTGTCGCTAGACTCTCTGTTCTGGGAGTTCCTCTTCAAGGAACCGCGCGGTCCGCCTGAATGCTCGCCTACATCATCCGAAGATTGCTTCTGATTATCCCGACCTTGTTCGGAATCATGGTGATCAACTTTGTCGTCGTCCAGTTTGCACCTGGTGGGCCGGTGGAGCAGATGATCGCCCAGATCCAGGGCGAAGCCGTCGGTGCAACAGAGCGCTTCACCAGTGGCGGCGCCGATATCCGCGAGAGCGCCAAAGGTGACAATCGTGGAGCTGGAGGGACAACCAGCAAGTACCGCGGCGCCCAGGGTCTTGACCCGGAAATTGTCGCCGAAATCGAGCGCATGTTTGGTTTCGACAAGCCGTTGCATGAACGCTTCTTCCTGATGATCGGCAACTATATGAAGTTCGATTTCGGGGAGAGCTACTTCCGCGACAGACGCGTCGTCGACCTAGTTCTCGAAAAAATGCCGGTGTCGATTTCACTCGGTCTGTGGACGACATTCCTGGTCTATCTAATCTCGATCCCTCTGGGCGTGGCCAAGGCGACGCGGGATGGCTCGCGTTTCGATATATGGACCAGCGGTACTGTCATCGTCGGCTATGCGATCCCCTCCTTTCTATTTGCCATCATCTTGATCATGGTATTCGCTGGCGGCCGATATCTGGACCTCTTTCCACTGCGCGGCCTGGTATCGGAAGATTGGGCCAGCTTTCCCTGGTGGCAGAAAGTGCTGGATTACCTCTGGCACATAACGCTGCCGGTTACGGCCATGGTGATTTCCGGCTTCGCGGGCCTCACCATGCTGACCAAGAATTCCTTTCTCGACGAGATCAACAAACACTACGTGATCACGGCAAGAGCCAAAGGTCTGGGCGAGAACCAGGTGCTGTATGGCCACGTCTTCCGCAACGCCATGCTGATCATCATCGCCGGCTTCCCGGGCGCTTTCATCGGCGTGTTGTTCACAGGGGCCCTATTGATAGAGGTCATATTTTCTCTCGACGGCCTCGGCCTGCTCGGCTTCGAGGCGGCCATCAATCGTGACTACCCGGTTATCTTTGGAACCCTCTTTTTCTTCACGTTGCTGGGCCTGGTCGTCAACCTGATCAGCGATCTGACCTATGTCCTTGTCGATCCGCGTATCGATTTCGAATCTCGGGAGGTCTAAGCGTGCAGGCGCGATCGCAGAGCGTCGAACAGCGTCGCCAGGACCGATTCCTCGGGTTTCGAATTTCGCCGATCACTCGCCGCAGACTCCAAAACTTCACGGCAAACAAGCGCGGGTTCTGGTCCCTGTGGGTCTTTCTCGCCATTTTCGTGGCGTCGCTCTTTGCCGAATTCATAGCCAACGACAAGCCGCTGCTCATCCGCTACGACGGCAATTTCTATATGCCGATACTGAAGTTCTATCCCGAGACCGCTTTTGGGGGCGAATTCGAGACGGCCGCCGATTATACCGACCCCTTCGTACAGGATCTGATCGACGAAAAAGGCTGGGCGATCTGGCCGCCTGTGCCCTTTTCCTTTCAGACCATAAACTATGACCTCGAAGTGCCGGCGCCATCACCGCCTTCGGAGCACAATTGGCTTGGCACCGACGACCAGGGCCGCGACGTGGTGGCGCGGCTGGTTTACGGCTTCCGCGTGTCGGTGCTCTTCGGTTTGATCCTGACCTTGCTGTCGTCGGTGATCGGGGTGGCGGCGGGCGCGGTGCAGGGTTTCTTCGGCGGCCTTACCGATCTCCTGTTCCAGCGCGTCATTGAGATATGGTCGGGCATGCCGACGCTTTATCTGCTGATCATCATGGCCAGTGTCATCGTGCCGGGTTTTTTCTCGCTGCTGTTCCTGATGCTGTTGTTTTCCTGGATGGCGCTGGTCGGCGTGGTGCGAGCAGAGTTCCTGCGGGCGCGCAATCTCGATTATGTACGCGCCGCGCGCGCCCTCGGCGCTGGCAACCTGACAATTATGGTCCGTCACATGCTGCCAAACGCCATGGTGGCGACCTTGACGTTTCTGCCCTTCGTCTTGACTGGTGCCGTCACGACCCTGACCAGCCTGGACTTCCTCGGCCTTGGTCTGCCGCCCGGCTCGGCTTCCTTGGGCGAGTTGCTGCGCCAGGGCAAGGCCAATCTCGAGGCGCCCTGGCTCGGCTTGACCGGGTTTTTCGCCCTCGCGGTGATGCTCAGCCTGTTGGTTTTCATCGGTGAGGCCGTGCGCGACGCCTTCGATCCCCGCAAGCTTTTCGTCGGCGAGCCGCCGCCCGAATCGGCGGTGGCCGATGCACTGCCCGACAGCGAGAAGCAGGGAGAGCCCAGCAAGTGACGGCCCTGCTCGAAGTTCGCAAGCTCGATGTCACCTTCCGCATGCAGGGCGGCGCCGTCGAGGCGGTCAAGGAGGTCACCTTCAACCTCGGCAAGGGCGAGACGGTGGCCCTGGTCGGCGAAAGCGGATCGGGCAAGTCCGTCAGCGCCCTGTCGGTGCTGCAGTTGTTGCCTTATCCCCTGGCCCGGCACGGCCCGGAAAGCTCGATCAAGTTCAAGGGCGAGGAACTGATCGGTGCGCCGCCGGACCGCTTGCGCGCGGTCCGCGGCGACGAGATCTCGATGATCTTTCAAGAGCCGATGACCTCGCTCAATCCGCTGCATACCGTCGAAAAACAGATCAACGAAACCCTGATTCTGCACAAGGGCATGGGCCCGCAGGCGGCGCGCAAACGCACGTTGGAATTGATGAAACTGGTCGGGATCCGCGACGCGGCCAAGCGCCTCGGCGCCTATCCGCACGAGCTCTCGGGCGGCCAGCGGCAACGCGTCATGATCGCCATGGCTCTGGCCAACGAACCCGACTTGCTGATCGCCGACGAGCCGACTACGGCACTGGACGTCACCATTCAGGCGCAGATCCTGCAGTTGCTCAAGGACCTGCAGCGCGAGCTCGGTATGTCGATGCTGTTGATCACCCATGACCTGGGCATTGTGCGCAAGATGGCCGACCATGTCTGCGTCATGACACAGGGGCGCATTGTCGAGCAGAATACGCCGGACGCCATCTTCACCAGCCCACAGCATCCCTATACGAAACGGCTTCTCGCGGCCGAGCCTTCGGGCGGCCCGCTGGTCGCCGCTCACGATGCCCCGATGGTCATGCAAGGCGACGACATCAAGGTCCATTTTCCCATCAAGAAGGGCCTGCTCAGGCGCGCGGTCGACTACGTGCGCGCGGTCGACGGCGTCTCGGTTGCGGTGCGCGAAGGCCACACCGTCGGTGTCGTCGGCGAAAGCGGCTCGGGCAAGACGACACTTGGTCTGGCGCTGCTGCGCCTGATCTCTTCCAAGGGCGCGATCGCCTTCGAGGGCCAGGATATCAGCGGCCTGGCATCGCGCGACCTCAGGCCCTTGCGGCGTGAAATGCAGGTCGTCTTCCAGGATCCTTTCGGCTCTCTCTCGCCGCGCATGTCGATCGCGCAGATCGTCGCCGAAGGTCTGAAAATTCACGACCTCGGTGGCAGCGCGCAAGAGCGCGAGGCGCTGATCATCGAAGCCTTGAAGGAAGTCGGCCTCGACCCGGAGACGCGACACCGCTATCCGCACGAGTTCTCGGGCGGCCAACGTCAGCGCGTCGCCATTGCCCGCGCCATGGTTCTCAAGCCCCGCTTCCTGGTGCTTGACGAGCCGACCTCGGCCCTAGACATGTCGGTGCAGGCGCAGATCGTCGACTTGTTGCGTGATCTGCAGGAGCGTCACAATCTGGCTTACATGTTCATCAGCCACGACCTCAGAGTCGTACGCGCCCTGGCCGACGAGGTGATCGTGCAGCGCGCCGGACAGGTTGTCGAACGCGGCTCGGCGCAGCAGATCTTCGAGGCTCCCCGCGATCTCTATACCCAGGCCTTGATCAAGGCCGCCTTCGATCTCGAGGCGGTCGAAATCGGTGGCCTCACCAGCTAGGGCGGCCGTCGCAATCGATTGCCCATGCAGGCATGGGATTCCACTGGAAGGACCCGCACTCTATTGAATATTCTCATCAAATCCGATATCGATCGCGGCGACGCTTGGGATACCTTTTTCGCGAAATATAAGCCGGACCTTTCGGTACAAATTTGGCCCCATGACGGTCCGCCGGAAGACATCGACTATGCCCTGGTGTGGGAGCCGCCGGCTGGAGAGCTTAAGAGGTATCCCAATCTGAAGGCAATTTTTTCCATAGGTGCCGGGATCGAGCATTTGTTCTCCGACCCGGAGTTGCCGCCGCATTTGCCGGTCGTGCGCATGGTCGAGCCCGGCCTGACCAACGGAATGTCTGAATATGTCGTGCTGTCGGTGCTCTACCACCACCGTTTCATGCTCGACTATCGCCGCCGCATGCGGGAGCGCCAGTGGGGCGAGATCCAGCAGGTTGCGGCGTCGGCTCGCACTGTCGGAATTCTTGGTCTCGGCGCCCTCGGCCGCGCCGCGGCGCAAAAACTGGCGCCTTTCGGCTTCCAATTGGCCGGCTGGAGCCGCAGCCCCAAAGACCTTCCCGGGGTCGAGTCCTTCCATGGCGAGGGACAGCTCGAAGCCTTTCTCGGACGCAGCGATATCCTGGTCTGCCTGCTGCCTCTCACCGCCCGGACCGAGGGCATCCTGAATGCCGCCACCCTTGCCTTGTTGCCGCGTGGAGCGGCCGTCATCAACGTTGCCCGCGGCCGCCACATTGTCGAGGCGGACCTGCTGGCGGCTCTCGACAGCGGACAGGTCGGGGGCGCCAGTCTCGACGTGTTTCAACAGGAGCCGCTGCCGGTCGACAGCCCGATGTGGGACCATCCGCGCATTCTCGTGACTCCGCATGCAGCCAGTATGCCAATAACAGACACAGCGGTCCAATATATCGTCGAAAATATAGAGTGCTTCGAGTCCGGGCAAACACTGCGCAACCTGGTAGACTTCGACCGCGGCTATTGAGTGTCGCCGATGGCGGCGACAGCCGGGGATCACGGGCTCAGGTTTTTGGTCGCCTCCGTGATGCTGTCGGCGAAATCTATGAGGAAAACCGAACCCTTGACAGTGCGCTGTACGAGCACCGACCGGCGGTCCGCCGCGTCGGTCTTGCGGCGCAGGTAGTCGAGTTGCTGCAGCTTATCGAGGGCGCGGGTGACAGCCGGTTTCGACATTTTCAAGTCGGCCGCGAGGCCGCGCACGGTGTGGGGCGGATCGGTCATGTAGGCCTGCAACAGCAGGGCGAACTGCCGCGCCGTCAGGTCCGGCAGCTGGCGCCGCAGGGCCGAGACCATAACCCGCCGCCATAACTCAAGCGACTGATTGGAGGTGAGGTTCATGCTGGGCTCGCCGGATCGTTCCCATTCAATTTCGTTCCGCCAGGGAAACGAAGTCTGCCCGAGTTGCGCCCGCCGCGCCAGCCCATATACAGGCGGTCAGTGCGGCTTTCCGCAGTCCGTTGGAGCGCTGCGGGCAAGCCCAACCAAAGCCAGGCTGATGCGGTGCCAGAGCCGCAAGAGCCGGCCGGCTATTTCACCGTCACGCAGGTGCACTTCGACAGCGAAGTTACCTTGTGCGATACCGAACCCAAAAACAGGCCCCCGATGTCGCCGTGGCCACGGCTACCGAGAACGATGCAGTCGGCGCCGGAGCGTTCGGCAAAGTTTACGATTGTCCTGGCCGGTTGTCCG
>JAJFGM010000616.1 GCA_021776145.1 Kiloniellaceae bacterium
CGTTGCCCAGTTCGGCGTCGGGCAAGGATGATATCTGCGCCAATAGGCCATGGCCAAACTCACGCCCAATGCAGGCGGCCGTCTGCGCCACTTCCTTGATCGGCTGCAAACGGTCAAGCCGTGCCATCAGGCTGTCATGCAGTGTGGTGGGTATGGCGATTGAATTGAGCGGCCCATTCAGAACGAATCGGTCGCCGTCTTCTTTCAATGCGCCGGATTCTAGAATTGTCTTGGTGAGCTCTTCGACAAACAGCGGCACACCATCGGTGCGCCGGGCGATGATTTCCATGATCTCATGTGGTAGCGCCTTGCCGCCTGCCAGTTTGGAGATAATCACTCCGATTTGGTCCTTGCCCAACCGGTTCAACGCGAACCGCGTCACGATGGGGTGACCGCCAAATCCGTATTCGAAGGTCGGTCGCGCCGTGGCAAGGATCATAATTTGCTGATCCGAGATTGCATCCAACGTGGTTTCCAAAAGCTCAAGCGATGTTGGATCAATCCAGTGCAGGTCCTCATAGACCAGTAGCACGGGTTTTTCCCTTGCTTGCTGAACCAGTAGTCCGGTCAACGCCAGCATCGTTTGCGCGCGTTGTTGCGAGGGCGTCAGGTCCAGCGCACCATATCGATCGGTCCCGTCGAGCCCCATCAAAAGCGCCACGAGTTTCAGTGCTCTGTGGTCGCTACCAAGCAATGCCTCCAGCTTGTCCAGTCGGGCATCGGGACCGTCGGAGGGCGTGAATCTGGCGGCAAAAGTCATCTGCTGAACAACGGGATAGAACGCGCTGTCGGCATGATAAGGCGAACATTGATAGGTTATGCGGATATGATCATCCCGCAAAATCTCATCGATTGCCGCCCGCGTGATACGGGATTTGCCGATCCCTGCTTCACCACTGACGATGATCATCTGGCCAGAGGCAGACTTCGCCTTGGACCAGCACTCGCGCATGAGCCCAAGTTCCTGTTCCCGTCCAACCATGGGGGTAAGCGTTCCGATTTGGCGGGCGGCAAACCGGCTTTCTGAAGTGTTCTCGCCCACCACCACAAAGGCATCCACCGGTTCTGCGATACCCTTGAGCCTATGGGCTCCTATAGGCTCAAGCTCAAAGATGTCGCCCAACAGACTTTGAGTTTCCCTTGGCAAGACAAGCTGGTTTGGTTGGGCAAGACCTTGCAGCCGCGCTGCCAGATTGGGTGTCTCGCCAACAACAGCCGCCTCCTGCGTTGCGCCGCTGCCGATCAGATCACCGACAATCACTATGCCTGTGGCGATGCCAACGCGGGTGGACAATTGTTCACCGCCGGGACCAGAGGTTTCCTTTACCGCCGCAATCATGGCCAAGCCGGCGCGAATCGCCCGTTCAGCGTCATCCTCATTAGCGCGGGGCCAACCGAAATAACACAGCACCCCGTCACCCATGAATTTGGCAACGAACCCCTCAAAGCGAGTGACTATGCCGGCAATGGTATTCTGGTAATTGGTAATGACATTGCGCATGTCTTCGGCGTCGATCTTGGTCGCCATTTCGGTCGAACCCACAAGATCGACAAACATCACCGTTAAATGACGGCGCTCTGCATCCGAGGAAGTAGCAGAGGGTCGTTCAGCAGATTGGAGAACCTCCTGCGCTACTATCACTGGTCGCGGCTCAGCGGAACTTTTTCCGAATTGAGCAATTGCGCCCATGATCTTGCGGCGAGGACCAAGCGGCAGGCCCAGTTCTTTCAGATCATCATCGCTGAGTTCCGGCAAAGTCTGAAAATCGACCTCTGCTTCGGCAAAGGCAGGTACATACTTTTCCAATCCCAGCTCAGCGAGCCATGTTTCAATATCTTGCAAGTCAATTCTCTTCCCCAAAGGACATAACAACGCCAACATTCCGGATGCGCTTCACTAATCTGAGTTGATGATTAAGGCCAATGAAGTCATGGAACAACGCTTCGTGCGTCGCTGACCCAATTTCGCCACCACAGTCCGCTTCGGGTCCTGGTGCGTTTCGAAGATCTCTACGAACGCCCGGAGCCGCACTACGTCAAGGATTGAGGTGGGGTGTATCGCGGTCGTCCAAGTAGGCGGCCGTGATTCTCTGTTCTTGAAACTCTCCTCGTAACCCCGGGGCTACCTTCGGACATTCAGGCGTGGCTCTCACCCCACGCGCGAAGAGCCAACAGGATCGGCTCCAGTGTCCTGCCTTTTTCGCTCAAGCTGTATTCAACATGCGGCGGGACCACTGGAAAAACCTTGCGAACGATCAGACCATCACTTTCCAACTCCCTGAGTTGTTTGGTCAGCATTCGTTGGGTGACATTCCCCACATCTCTCTTCAACTCGTTGTACCTCTTGGTGCCTTCGAGCAAATGATAAAGCGCGACGCCCTTCCACTTCCCGCCAATACGCTCGAGCGCGGCTTCAACCGGGCAACCGCGCGAACAATCATAGCGTTCGAACCGCATAAGACCTCCACAGGATACTTTTTGTACCTACAACACAAATATGTGCGTACTTGCGTAATCGTTGCTTTGTCAATATCTCACCTACCTAGCCACGACAAGGAGGTAGGCAATGGCAAATCTGACAATCGTCGCCAACATTCACGCCAAGGCGGACAAGATCGAACTGGTCAAGGCGGAGCTGCAAAAGCTTATCCCGATTACACGCGCCGAAGACGGCTGCATCCAGTATGATCTGCACCAGGACGACGAGGACCCAGCCCACTTCATGTTCTATGAAAATTGGCAGAACAGGGACCTTTGGCAATCTCACATGAGCGCTCCACACCTTGCCGCCTACATGGCAGCAACCGAAGGTGCTGTTGAAGCCTTCACGCTGAATGAAATGACGATAGTCGGGTGACACGCTGAGTAACGGAGATACCTGATGAAAGCTGTTGCTCTGACGCAATACCTATCGATCGATGAGCCGGATTCATTTCTTGATGTCGATCTGCCAAAGCCGGAGGCCGCCGGCCACGACATCCTGATTGCCGTGAAAGCCGTCGCCGTCAATCCGGTCGATACGAAAGTTCGTGCCGGCCGGGGCAAAGAGGGTGTGGTTGAAGATCCGCCACGTGTCATCGGCTGGGACGCGAGTGGCCGGGTCGAAGCTGTCGGTGGGGACGTTACGCTCTTCAAGCCAGGCGACGAAGTCTGGTACGCGGGCGACATCACACGCGCGGGCTGCAATTCGGAGTTTCAGGTCGTCGATGAGCGCATTGTTGGCCACAAGCCGGTATCTCTGAGCCATGCCGAGGCCGCTGCGTTGCCTCTGACCACGATCACGGCCTATGAGGCCTTCTTTGACCGTCTCGGTATAGACCGGGACGGCGCGGACAAGGGGCAGTCGATTTTGATCATCGGTGCCAGCGGCGGCGTTGGTTCGATAGGCATCCAGCTGGCAAAAAAAGCCGGGCTGGTCGTAATTGCCACCGCGTCACGACCCGAGACGGTGGCATGGGTCAAAGAACTTGGTGCGGACTATGTCGTCAACCATCGCGAAGATATGGTCCACCAGGTGCGCGATCTTGGTTTCACGCATGTCGACAACATCGCGATCTTCAACGACATGCGCCATTGGCAAGCCGCAGTAGAGCTCGTTCGGCCGCAAGGCGGTATTGTATCGATTGATGACACCGATCTGCCGATGCCGATGGAAGCTATGAAAATGAAGGCCGCCAGCCTTCATTGGGAGTTCATGTTCGCCAGATCAATGCACCGGACGTGCGACATGATCGAGCAGCACAAATTGTTGACTTGGGTGTCGGCTGAAATAGACGCTGGCCGTATCCGCACGACTGTCAGTGAAGTTTTATCGCCGATCGATGCCGCCAATCTGCGCGAGGCTCATCGTCTGATCGAAACGGGTAAAGCCAAGGGCAAGATCGTCGTCGAAGGATTTTAGGACTTTCCGCTCTCACTGTTTCGCGCGCGTTGATCGCCTTGCCGCACATCAGGCTTGAGCGCAGAACTTTCGCAGCAACTCAACGACCCGCTCCGGCTGTTCCTGCTGCACCCAATGGCCGGCGCCGTCGACGAGGTCGCAGCTCAGCATGCGCGTGCAGGCCCTGTCCTGCATCGCTTCGAAGGCGCCCGGTTTCTGATGGATGCCCCAGTCCTGGGCGCCGGCAATGAAACATGACGGCACGTCGATCGTGCGGCCGGAGAAAAGGCGAAGTTCGCTGGCGATTTCGGGGTCGGTCATGCAGCGATACCATTGCAGTCCGCCCTGGAAGCCGGTGCGGGCGAACTCTTGGGCATAGATCCGAAGATCGGAGTCCGGCAGCCAGCGACCCCCCGAATTCTCCGCCCGCTGGGGCATGAAGCGCGCGACCGTGTCGGACATGCCCCGATGCAGATCCATCACGTAATAGGTCGGCAGCTTGGCCAACTCATCCGCCGTCCAGGCGGCGAGAGGAACCGGCTGGTTGCCGGCCCAGTCGGCACTCTTGACGTGAAAATAGGCGCGCAGGAAAGCAGCGACGCCTTGCGGCGCGCGGCGCATGTTGTCGTCGGCTGAGCGGTCGCCGTAGTACCACTGGTAATGCTTGCGTGGCGGCCGTAGAGCCGCGAGCGCCTTGTGAATGTCGTCTTGCGGCGCCGTCCCGCTTGTGTCTGCTTCACCGTCGGTCGCGAAGGGGAATGCCGGCGGTCCATCGAAGGGCGCGCTCATCAGCGCGACGGCGCGAAACAGGTCCGGCCGGGTCAAGGCACAGTAGGCGGCAACGAAAGCGCCGAAGTCGTGCCCGACCACCGCCGCGACCGAATGCAAGCCCAGCGCCGACACCAATGCGATGGCATCGCATACGATGTTGAGAATCCGAAAAGAGCGGAGGTTGCCGTCGTAATCCGGGTCCCATCCCGTGGTGCGGCCGTAACCACGCTGATCCGGGGCGACAACATGGTATCCCGCCGCCGCCAGGTCCGGCATCACCTTGCGCCAACTGAAGGCCAGCTCGGGAAAGCCGTGCAACAACAAAAGACAAGGCCGGTCGGGTGTCTCGAAGCCGGCCTCCAGGACATGCATGCGCATGCCATTTACATTCTCGACAAAGCGCGAGCGAACACCCCCGGGCAATAGACCCGGCTCGAAAAATGTTGCCTCCGACCGGTCCAACGCCGTCATTTCGAGGGACCGCTAAGTGCCGGGTCGATGTAGTCCCAGGCATGCGCCGATTCTTCATAGACAACGAACTTGGGCGCGAATCGCGAGGGATCGTCGAGGCTAGCGACGTGCCAGTAGAGGCGTTCAGGAAAGCGCGCCGTCTTGCTGATCAGGGGCGAGCCGCAGGTCGGGCAGAAGCCCGTATAGGTCTTGGCGCCGTTGTCGGATCCCTGCTCGTAGTACTTGATCTCGCCGCTGATCTCGGTTTCGTCCCGCTGCACGGCAAAGATCGAGGCGTGGCCGCCGCCGGTCGCCCGCTGGCACTTGCGGCAGTGGCAGTGGAAGGCGAACTCGACCTCGCCATCGCAGCGATAGCGCACGGCGCCGCAGGCGCAGCCGCCTGTGAAGGGGCCACTGGTGGTGGATCTGCTCATTGGGGACCCTCAAGCGCGATGATCACGGTACAAGTGACACTGTTGGAAAATCTCCGGCCTTGTCCAGTCCTTAGACGGTTGCGACGAGGCTTGATCCCGTAGATCGAATGGGCGGCGAATAGGGTGATCGCGCTGCGAGAGCCGCGTCACGACAAACCGCTCGCCCTTGCGCACCGCGCGGACCCCTGCGGAACGCCTACGAGGCTTTTTGCAATTCAGACTTGGCGTCACAGCCAACGGCACCGATTTCGGGGACCAGACATTCGAGCAGGCGGAAGCTGTTTTTGCAGACCGTGTCCAAGTTCGCCGTGAAGTCGCCGGACGCCGACTCCGAAGCGGTATCGGTGAGCGCGCGAACGATCACGAAGGGAACTTCGTTGAGCCCGCAGGTATATCCCACCGCCGCGCCTTCCATCTCGGTGGCCAGCGCCGAGAATTCCCGCTGCAACCAACGCAGGGTCTCCGGGTCCTGAATGAATCGATCGCCGGACACAACGGTACCGAGCATCAGGCTGGGAGCCACGGCCGGGTCCGGAAAGGCCGCATCGAACGCCGCGGCCGCCTTCTGCACCAAACCGGGATCGGACTCGATCATGCGACTGTCTTGGCCGGGAATCTCGCCGTGGCGCCGGCCGAAGGCGGTCAGGTCCATATCGTACTGAACCAGATGGCTGGCGATGACAACGTCGCCGACCCGCATATTTGGCAAGAGGCCACCGGCCACGCCGGAAAACACCAATGCGCCGGGTTGATAATAGTCGATCAGCATTTGCGTGCAGATCGTCGCGTTGACCTTGCCAATTCCGCATTGCGCCAGCACGATGTCCTCGCCGCCGAACGCGCCGAGAACGGTCTCAATTCCCGCATGAGTATGGCGTGCCGAGACCGTCATGGCGGCCTCGATCAGGTCGATCTCTTCTTTCATCGCACCGATGATTGCTAACATTAGAATATCCTGATTGAAACGTGTCCATC
>JAJFGM010000617.1 GCA_021776145.1 Kiloniellaceae bacterium
CTGGTAACCGGCGGCAGCGGATCATTTGGACGACACTTCATTCGCACGCTGCTGGAGCGTCACAAGCCGCGCCGCGTCGCGGTGTTTTCGCGGGACGAATTGAAGCAGTACCACATGTCGCAAGACCCGGCTTTCGCCGAGCGGCCGGAGATGCGCTACTTCATCGGCGACGTGCGCGACGCCGACCGCCTGGAGTTGGCCATGCACGGCGTCGATTTGGTCGTTCATGCCGCCGCCCTGAAACACGTCTCGGCGGCCGAATACAATCCCTTCGAGTGCATCAAGACCAACGTCAACGGCTCGCAGAATGTCGTCCAGGCGGCACTCAGGGCGCGCGTCGCCAAGGTCATGATGATCTCTACCGACAAGGCAACCAATCCGGTCAACCTCTATGGCGCCAGCAAGCTTGCCGGCGAGAAGATTTTCGTTGCCGCCAACAATCTGCGTGGTGTTGACGGACCGCGTTTCGCGGTGGTGCGCTACGGCAACGTGGTCGGATCGAGTGGTTCGGTGATCCCGCACTTCAGACGCCTGATCGCAGAGGGCGCGACGCGGCTGCCGATCACCGACGAACGCATGACACGGTTCTTCATCACTCTTGACCAGGGTGTCGATTTTGTCCTTTCGATGATTTCGAGAATGCAGGGCGGCGAAATCTTCGTTCCCAAGATCCCCAGCGTCCGCACGGTCGATCTGGCCGAAGTGCTGGCGCCCGGTATCGACATCGACGTCATCGGGATTCGACCCGGCGAGAAGCTGCACGAGGTTCTGGTATCGGAGGACGAGTCGCGCAAGGGGCTGGAGTTGCCGAGCCACTACCTGATCGAGCCCGTGTTCAGTTTTTGGCAACGTGACACGCATTGCGAGCCCGACGCCGTGGCGCTGCCGGACGGGTTCCGCTATGCCAGCGACAGCAACCGCGACTGGCTCGACCAGGACGACCTGCGCGCATTGCTGCGCGGCCTTGGAATTGCCGCGTGAGCAGAAAACAACCGCCTTTTCTTCCCTATACCCGCCAGCAACTCGACGCAGATGACCTGGCCGCGGTGACGGCGGCGCTGCAAGGCGAGCGCTTGACCCAAGGGCCGTCGGTCAGTGCGTTCGAAGCGGCTTTGTCCGCGGCCTGTGGCGGCCCGCGACCTCTGGCGGTCTCCAGCGGCACGGCGGCGCTGCATCTGGCGTTGCTGGCGCTTGACCTGAAACCCGGCGATGCGGTCGTCGTTCCCTCGGTGACCTTTGTCGCCAGTGCCAACAGCGTTTTGCAGGCCGGTGGCGAGGTGGTTTTTGCCGATGTCGATCCGGAAAGCGGGCTGATGCGCTGCGACGATTTGCGCGCCGCGGCGGAACGCGCCGGCGCGGCGCGGCTGCGTGCGGTCATGCCGGTGCATCTCGGCGGCCAGTGTCTGGATCCGGCGGCGCTGTGGGCGGCGGCAGGCGAGCTTGGACTGCGGGTGATCGAAGACGCCTGTCATGCCTTCGGCACCACCTATCAAGTCGGCAACCGCGAATACCGAATTGGCGAATGCGCGCATTCTCACGTCAGCGCCTTCTCCTTTCATCCCGCCAAGACCATCGCCATGGGCGAAGGCGGCGCGTTGACCACGCGGGAGGCGGACCTGGGACATAGGATGGCGCGGCTGCGCGATCACGGTCTGGTGCGCGATGCCAGCCAGTACAGCGAGCGATCCGAAGCCTTCGATGCGGAAGGCGAGGTCAATCCCTGGTACTATGAACTGCATGAAGTCGGATTGAACTATCGGGCCAGCGACATCCACTGTGCCCTCGGCCTCAGCCAATTGGGAAAGCTTGCCGGATTCGTCGCGGCGCGGCGTCGCCTGGCGGCTCGCTATGACGCTCTGCTGGCGCCCTTGGCGCCAATCCTTCGGCCGGTGTCGCGGGCCGAGGGCTGCGCGCCGGCCTGGCATCTCTATTCCGTTCTGATCGACTTTGTGGAACTGGGTATATCCCGGGCCGCGGTGATGCGGGCGCTCAAGGGACGCGGGATCGGTACTCAGGTGCATTACATCCCGGTCCACCGACAACCCTATTATCAAAAGCGCTACGGGACACAACACCTGGCCGGCGCGGACTCCTACTATGAGAAGACCCTGACCTTGCCGCTGTTCGCGGGCATGGAAGAGGCGGATGTCGAGCGTGTGGTCGAGGAACTGCGGCGCTTGATTGCCTGAGACCGAGGGGGCTCCGTCCTGGAGCTTGGCCTTCTTGACCGTTGTGGCTCTATACGCCCAGCATATGGCGAACTTCATACTTGTCGCTCGACATGATGAACTGCCAACCCAAACGGTTGGCGGTATCGAGAAACAGCGGCGCGCGCAGATTGACCGAGAGCTCGAAGCCGTCGGTGCGTTTGTGCACCGTGGCGATCAGCATGATGGCCAGGTCGTCGGGCGCGATGCCCAAGTGCGTGCGGGCGGCGTCAATGTCGGCGGACTCGATGTGGCCACCGTCGGCGTCGTAAGCCAAGACGATGAAGGACAGATCGGTCGGCTGTAGCGACTGCAGCAGCAGCATGCCGGAATCGGGATTGTTCGGCAGCAGTGTCAGGCCGAATTCCTGGTATTCTTTGAATCCCGGTATGCCCTTGGGAAAGGTGATCGCCTGATTGCGATCGAATTCGATCCGACCGAATCGCGTGTCGACCGCGACGCTGGGGTCAACGCCAGGCGCCGGTGCGGCGGCCATGATCGGCGGAAACATCGATTTCACCGCCGACCGGGCCAAGGAAGTCTGAATACTCATAGGAACTACTCCTAGCGGAAATCAGTTAAGATTGCGTATCGCGGGGGCCTGTTTATAAACAGGTGCTAATTCAGGTAATTCAATAAATTCAAGGACCTGATCCGCGACATCGACAAAAAAGACGCCTGAAGTTGCACTTCGTTCCGCGACAGGATGGTGGTGGCTTCGGCGAGATCGACATCTTCCAGGCCGGAGATTTCGTTCATGGCGATGGTTACGAAGTCCTCGTGGCTGATCTTGGCCTGTTCCAGCACAAGGGAATTGGCGCCGATGCGGCCGCGGATCTCGCTGAGGCCGTCGACGGCGCTCCTGGTCAGGCGCATGGCTTCCGCCAGAACCGTCTTGTCCGAGTTGGCGCCGGCGTAGTCCATGTAGGAGAGGGCGCGGAGAAGCTCCTCGAAGGCGGTTTCATTGGCCCTGATGCCATAGGTGTTCTGGTGGTCCTCGTCGACGCGGACGGAGAGGTCGATATTGTCACCCTGGTAGTAGTTGCTGTCGGCCGTAAAAGTGCCGGGAAGGCCGGCCTGCGGCGTATAGGCGACATCCGTCAAATCGACCGGCGGAACATCGGTTCGCGTGCCGGCGAAGAGATAGCGGTTGTCATGCTGCTTGTTGAGCAGCGATGCGATCTCTTCTGAGAAGGTGGTGGAGAACTGCTGCAATGGCAGGTCGTCGATATTTTCGCCCGACAGGCCCTGGCTTATGATGCCGAGCACTTCTGTGGCGCGGTCGACGATGATCGAGGTCGTCGATTCCATGATATCGAGACGGCTGAGCACACGGCTGATGTTGTCGCTGAACTGCTCGGTGCGCGCCAAGGAGCGTTCCATGTTGACCAACTCGCTGGTGTTCAGCGAGATGTCGGAATAGTTCTGCGCCTTCTTGCCGCTGGCAATCTGAATTTGGGATTCGGCCAGATTCGTCTGCGTGCGGTTCATGTGGCTCAGACTCAACTGGAACTGGGCGTAGTTTGCGACGCGAAACATCGGGTTAGCCTCCTGTTCAGACCAGATTCACAAGCGTGTCGAACAGCTCGTCGGCGGCCTGGACCATGCGCGCCGCTGCGTTGTAGGCGTTTTGATAGATGACCATGTTGGACAGCTCTTCATCGAGGTTGACGCCGGCATCGGCCGCCTGTTTGTTGCTCAAGTCCTGGAAAAAGAAATTCTGGAAGTCGTAAGCATCCTTGGCCACCGTGGCGCCGGCGGCATTGAACGAGAGGATGGTGCCGGCATAGCCGCCCAGGGTCGTCGCCGTCGAGGGCGGTCCGTTGGCAATGGCGGTGAAAGAGAAATTGGTGCCGAAGGCATCGGCCAACTGCTGAGCGACTTCGTTGTCGCCAGCGCCGAGTGAGAAATTCGGTGGCGTTCCGCGCAGCTTGCCGCGCGAGATATAGTCGGGATCGCTGGCCAGACTGGCGCGAACCTGAACGGTGCTGGAGATGCCGAGCGAGGTGCCCTGATTGGCCATGGCCAGGTTACCGCCGGCCAATT
>JAJFGM010000618.1 GCA_021776145.1 Kiloniellaceae bacterium
TCAAACCAGCTCTTCGAGAGCCTCTGGGCCGCATTCAAGCTCGGCGCGGTTTGGGTGCCCTGTAATTTCCGCCTGACACCGGCGGAGGTTGCCTATCTGGGCAGTTCCAGCGGCGCCCGGGCGATGATCGCCGATGCCGAATTTGCCGACCATATCGATGCGGCGCGCGCGGAAACCCCCGGCCTTGGCCTGGCGCTCACCATCGGGGCACCGCGCGCGGGTGAAGAGAGCTACGAGAGCCTGCTCGCGACCGCGGACGTCGCGGAGACTTACGAGGCCGAGGTCGACTACGACGACCCCTGCTGGTTCTTCTATACATCCGGTACGACGGGACGCCCCAAGGCGGCGGTGTTGACGCATGGGCAAATGGCATTTGTGGTGACCAATCATCTGGCCGACCTCATGCCCGGAACAGGTCCCAATGACGCCTCGTTGATCGTGGCGCCACTCAGTCATGGCGCCGGTGCGCATCTCTTGCCGCAGGTGGCGCGCGGCGCGAAATCGGTACTGCCGGCCGGCAACTCTTTCGACGAGGAGGAAGTCTGGCGTTTGGTCGAAGAACACCGCATCAGCAACATGTTCACCGTGCCGACCATCCTCACCCGACTGGCTCGCCATGCCGCAGTCGACCGCTACGACCATGCTTCGCTGCGCTACGTCATCTATGCCGGAGCGCCGATGTACAGGGAAGATCAGAGGCAGGCATTGAAAAAGCTGGGGCCGGTCCTGGTTCAGTACTACGGCCTCGGCGAAGTCACCGGCAACATCACCGTCCTGCCGCCGGAACTGCATAGCCTGGACGACGGCGAGATGCCGGTCGGGACCTGTGGTATTGCCCGCACCGGTATGGAAATTGCCATCAAGGCGCCCGATGCTACGCGATTGGTGGCTGGCGAAAAGGGCGAAATCTGTGTCCGTGGTCCGGCGGTCTTCGCCGGCTATCACGACAATCCGGAGGCAAACGCCAAGTCCCTGCGGGATGGCTGGTTTCACACCGGCGATCTTGGCTACCTCGATGCCGCCGGATTCCTGTTCATCACCGGCCGGGCCTCGGACATGTACATCTCCGGCGGCTCGAACGTTTATCCGCGCGAAGCCGAGGAAGTGCTGCTGACGCATCCGGCCGTGGCCGAAGTCGCCGTTTTGGGGGTGCCGGATCCGACATGGGGGGAGGCGGGGGTCGCCGTTGTCGTCGCCGCCGCGCCAGCGGTCTCGGAAGCGGAACTTATTGCCTTTCTTGACGGCAAGCTGGCCAAGTACAAGTGGCCGCGACGGGTCTTTTTCTGGGACGAGATCCCCAAATCCGGCTACGGTAAAGTACCGAAACACCTGATTCGCGGGCAACTGTTCGAACGTGGTTATTTGGTCGAAGGAGACGGCATTTGAGGGTCCTGACCCAGCCCGGAACACCCTTGCAGCCGCGCCGCCTGAGCGCCTGGGCCGACGCGTCAGATGAACTCCGGTTATGCCTGCCGCAGGGCGCCGACCTGTTGGAGGGCCTGCGCGACGCCTTGAAAGCGCGCGGGGTGATGCATGCGGCGGTTACCTTCAGCGCGGCGCGGTTCGACCGTTTTTCCTATCTTACCGGGCAGCCTGATCATAGCGGCGAACGGGCCGCAACCTATGGCGCACCGACCGATCTTGATGGTCCGGTCGATCTCATTGGGGCCAACGCCATTGTCGGCTGCGATGGTGCCGGTGTGGCCTTGGTGCATTGCCATGCCGTCGTCGTCGACCGCGATGGTCGCGTGCATGGCGGCCACGTACCGCCGGGGTCCGGTCGTCTTGGGCGCGGCGGCGCCGTTGCCTGGGTCGCCGTCCTTGATGGCGCGGGGTTTCGCGTCGCTTACGACAGCGAAACAAACTATCCGATTTTCGGCCCGGTCGACCTGACGCCTTCCGCCGCGCCGGACATGACGGAACGGAGAACCCGATGAACAGCGATACGAAGATCGAAGCGGGCCGCCTGGGCCGTCTTGCCGTCATTCGCCTGCGGCCCAATCAGGATCTGGTCGGGGGGGTCGAAGCCGCCTGTCGGGAGAACGGGATCTCTCGTGCGGTCGTGCGTTCGGCCGTTGGCAGCCTGGTCGATGCGTCCCTGCTTTACGGCGAGGCCGCGCGGCGTCAGGTGCCGGGCCCCGGGGTGGAGATCCTGACCCTATCCGGAACGGTATCGCCGAATGCGCGGGGTGAGCCGAACGCCGATCTGCGGGGGACCATCTCTGATTCCAACGCGGCGGTTTTTGGCGGCCGTTTCGAGCCCGGCGAGAACGCGATTTGCATCACGTTGGAGCTTGTGTTGCAGGAATGGCTGCCCGCCTGAGATCAATCCGCGTGAGTCAAATGTGTAAGTAATTTCAATTGCTTGCTATTAACCATGTTGAGCCTGCCCCTTGGCGCTCGGTCACTTTCCTCTTATACTTAATCAGATGTTAAGGCGTCTGTTTGAGCGCTTTGCCTTGTTCAGGACGGGAAAGAGGGGCCAGGATGGAACATCGGACCGGATTTTCAGGCCGCGCCGCGCAGGTGGTTTTGCTGGCCGCGGCGGTGGCCTTGCAAGCGGGTTGCGCGGGTAAGGCGGAGCCGCCGCCTTCACCGCGATATGGCGTCCATCACTGCTACAAAACCTTGGCGAATGTCGATTGCCACGCCGTGGCGTTGGTCGACGAGCCGACGCGCCGTGAAGGCTGGTTCGAATCTCCGCTTGAAGATTAGCGCCGCACATTGGCGAGCCTTCGGATGAAGATCATCCATCTGACCGATACGCATCTGATGCCGCCGGGCCGGACGCTCTACGGGCTTGATCCGCGGGCGCGGCTGCGCGCCTGTCTGGCGGACATCGCGGCACATCACCGGCAAGCCGACCTCTGTGTCATCACCGGCGATCTCGCCCATGCCGGGCAGGGCGAAGCCTATGCCGTGCTGCGGGAGTGCCTCGAAGGCTTTCCTCTGCCTGTGCGGCTGTTGCTCGGCAATCATGACGACCGCCCGGCCTTTGTCGATGCCTTCCCCGAGGCGCCGCGCGACCCCGCCGGCTTCGTGCAATCAAGTCTCGACAGCGCGCTCGGCCGGTTTCTCTTCCTCGATACCCTGCTTGCCGGCAGCCACGGCGGGGCCTATTGCCGCGCCAGGCGCGATTGGCTCGCTCGGATGCTCGAAGAGATACCGGACAGTCCGGTTCTTCTTTTCATGCACCATGCGCCGGTGCTCTTCGGTCTGCCCGGTATGGATGCGCTTAAGCTGCGGGACCTGGAGGCCTTTCGCGCCACCCTCGCCCCTCACAAGGCGCGCATCCGCCACATCTTCTTTGGCCACGTCCATCGCGCGGTGTTCGGGACCTGGCAGGGCCTGCCCTTTTCCAGTTTACGCGCCACCAACCATCAATGCCGCTTCGAAGGGAATCTGCGCGATAACCGGGTCGGGTCGCACGAGGCCCCAAGTTACGCTGTCGTGTCGATCGATGCCGAGCAAATCACCGTGCAGGACCACGATTTTAATTATGATGGCCCGACATTTGACCTTGGCGACACCCGATGGCGTGATTGGGACGGCAAAGGACGACCGCCTGGCGGAGCCTGACGCCTCTCGCATCGACGTGTGCCGATATCGCGGTTTCCCAAAGCTTGCCTCTATGATGTCAGAGATCGCATGGGTAATTGCATCGACCTGGCGAATGGGGACACAATAGGGACTCTTCACAGGCTCGAACTTCGGGGCGGCATCCTGGTTGGCCGCCGCTTCGCCGAGAAGGAGATCGTCATGTCAATGCCCGAGGCAAAGTTCCCCATCGGCCGAGTCGTACGTCACCGCGTCTTTCCCTTTCGCGGCGTCATTTTTGACGTCGACCCGGTCTTCAACAACACCGAGGAATGGTACCAGGCGATTCCCGAAGACGTGCGCCCGCGCAAGGACCAGCCTTTCTATCACCTCTTCGCCGAGAATGATCAGGTCTGTTATGTCGCCTATGTTTCCGAACAGAATCTTTTGGTCGACGACAGTGGCGAGCCGATTCGGCATCCCGATGTGGGGACGATGTTCGACGGTATAGAGGATGGCTGCTACACGATTCATAGCCACCGCGCTAACTAGTGGCTCGACACAGAGATTATGACTGTTTCACCGCGAAGGTTTTGCCCGCCGGCAAGGCGCGGGTTGCGCGGTGGTGCCAACCACCACAAGCAACCCGCAACGCGGCGGGCGGACAAAAGATCGCGGCCTTCGGTGGGGCCAATCGCCCCTCTGGGGGCGTTGCACCACTTGCCCCGACCTGTCCTCCGAAGCTGCGGCAAAGCCGCAGCGCGCCTACCCAGAGGGGCGATTGGCCTCCATGAAACAGTCAATATCTCTGCGTCGAGCCACTAGCTAAATCAAGGCCGGACCACGGGCGGCTAAGTGATCCGGTCGCAATTGGATATTCCGGCGACCCAGATAACTTAACGGGTCGTTCAGGGGTTTTTAAGACTCCCTCAACAATTATGAAGGCTTCAACTTACTTGCCTCTCGGCCCCGTCGCAGATCCCCCTTCTGCGGCGGGGCTTTCTAAGTCCGGCGGCTTCACTCGTTGCCGAGAATAATGCTCGGTCTGATGAGGATCAGCAGGCTGCTGTCGTCCTTGGCATGCACGCTTCCGGCCAAGAGCTGTCGCAACAGCGGCGTATCGCCGAAGGCGGGAATGTCGGGGCTGGCGCGGGTCGTCTGTTTGTTCAGGCCGCCTAAGACCAGGTCGTTGCCGTCCTGCGGCTGACCTGGAAATAGGCGAGACACCACGGGAATGGCCGCGAACCCTGGCATTTGTATCGCCAGGTCGGTGGCTTGGAGCGGGCGACGCGGACCTTGCAGGTGGTGGCTGCAATCGCGGTTGAGAACGACGGGGGTACCGGCGGTCAGGGCACCCGCTTGTGGCAGGACAATGGCCAGTAGTCTGCCTTCGACAAAAGCGCCGCCGTCATGATCCGGCCGTGTAGGAAATGGGGTGGCGGCCCCAATGCAGCCTGCCGACGGGTCGGATTGCACCGGTAATCGCCGGTCAATCGCTTCGCCTGTTGGGGAATCCCTAACCGCGATGCTATATGCTTGCCTCGGTATGCCTGGAGTTTGGAAAGACCGAGCCATTAGTCAAAGACCTTTCACCGAACCCGAGCGCGAGCGGTTCCACAACCTCTTAAAGCTTGCGGCCGAGAGCCCTTTCGAAGGCGAGCGTGACAATGCCTTGGCGGCGGCGGGGCGCTTGGCCGGTAAGTGCGGCATGTCGTTGGAAGACGCGGCCCTGTCGGCTGGCCGGTCACAGCAGGAGCCGGAGCCGCCAACGTTCAGCCGGCCGCCGGATTTTGGCATTCGCCTCGATCCGCGAATGGCCAGTGCCGCGCACTTGATGGACCAGCACCTGCATGTCGACAAGAAGCGTCGCGAGGCCGCTTTGCGCGCCGCAAAGTCGCGCGGTCTCGATTCGCGGGCGCCCACCGCGGCACGCAAAACCCGGGCGCCGCGCGTCAGCCGCGCACGCATGAACCCTTTTCTTCATGCCGCGAAACTGCTTGGCGAAACATCCTTGCCCTTCCAGGAGGTCGCACGCATCACCGGACTCGACATCTATCAAGTCGTCGGCATGAAACTGAAAATGCGTAAACCGGAAAGACGTGGCAGGGGCGCCGCGGGGGGATCGGCCAGGCACAGAGCGAGGCATCGTTAACCTTTTATTAACCATAACGGTGCCATTGTTGCGGTCTCCTCCTTAGGTGCATGTTCTATGCACAGCAAGAAACGGCCCCGCGTTCTCCTCCGCGGGGCCGTTTTTTTGTCTGCAACCTTTGTATTTGCGGCGCAAGCATCTAGGCGCCGTGTCACCCGAGTTGGGCTAGAGACCAAATCGATCAAGAGCGGCCGCGCTCTATGGCATCCAAACCCACATAATCATCGGTACCGCGACCGCGAGAATCAGGATGTCGAGCGGCAGTCCCATGCGCCAGTAGTCGCCGAACTCGTAACCGCCCGGTCCCATGACCAAGGTATTCGACTGGTGACCGATCGGTGTCAAATAGGGAGACGCGGCACCGACGGCCACGGTCATCAGAAAAGCGTCGACGGGAAGGCCTAGACCGTGCGCGATGCCTGCCGCGATCGGCGCCATGAGCACCGCCGTGGGCGTGTTGTGGATCAGATCGGAAAGCAGCATCGAGACCGCCATGAGCAGTGTCAGCATGCCCCAGACCGGCATACCCCGTGCCGCGTTGATAATCACGTCGGCGATGACCTCCGTGCCGCCTGTCGCTTGCAGGGCCTCGCCAATAGGAATCAAGGCGCCGAGCAGAACGATAACTGGCCATTCGATGCTTTTGTATATGTCACGCAAGGCGACGCACTGAGTAATCACCAATGCCGCCACCGCAGCGACAAACGCGATTTGAATCGGCACGACCTGCGTCGCCGCGGCGGCGATCGCGATTCCGAAAATCGCCAGCGGGGCAAATATACGGGTGCGGCGCCCCAGTTGCAGATTGCGTTCCGCCAGTGGCAGGCAGCCCAGGGAGCGCATGACGCTCAGCATTTTTTCGTGTTCGCCCTGCAGCAGCAGCACATCGCCGACCTTGAAGCGAATGTTGCCGAGCCGGGTCATCGGCGGGCGGCCATGGCGCGCCACGGCGAGCAGGTTGAGGCCGTAGCGCTCGTGCATGCCCAGGGCGCGCATCGACTGCCCTTCGATCGGCGAGTGCGGCATCAGTACGACTTCAGCCAAGGTAATATCCGGTGAACGCAGCCGCTCCGGGTTGATCTCCGTTTCGCCGAATTGTTTGAGCTTGGCACCATCGAGCAGCGGCTCCAAGGCGCTGGGGTCGCCTTCGAGCAGCAGGATATCACCCTCGCGCAGACGTTCTATGTCGGGCGGCGCAAGCAAGCGGCGTTCGCCGCGAATGATGGCCATGACCGAGATTTCGTTCTCGCATAGGCGTTCCATTGTCCGAATTGTCGAATCGATCAACGATGAACCCGCGGGCACCTGGGCCTCGGTAATGTAGGCTTCGATGTGAAAGCGGTCTGGATCGCGGCCTTCGCCGAGGCTGCGCCGCGGCAGCAGACGCCAGCCAACGGCGGTGATGAAAATCACCCCGACGATGGCGACCGTCAGGCCGACCGGCGCAAAATCGAACATGCCGAAGGATTCGCCTTCGGTCTCGGCGCGGAAGGTAGCAATGACAATGTTCGGCGGCGTTCCGATCAGGGTGATCAAGCCGCCCAGCAGCGAAGCAAAGGACAGCGGCATCAGCACCCGAGACGGCGAGCGGCGCGCCTTGGTGGCGTTGCGCAAAGCCACCGGCAACATCAACGCGAGCGCCCCGACATTGTTCATGAAGGCTGAAAAGAACAGTGCCAGGCCGCAGGACGCCCCGATCTGCAGGGTTGTCGTCCGTCGGGTCGGGGCGAGCAACTTGACCAGCAGATCGACCACGCCAGAAACCTGCAAGGCGTGCGAAATCACCAGGACCGCCGCGACCGTAATGACCGCCGGATGGCCAAACCCGTGGAAGGCTTCGGTGGCGGGGACGATTCCTATGGAAACGGCAACAAGAAGGGCGAGAACCGCAACGAGATCGTAACGCCAGCGTCCCCAAATGAAGAGACCCATGGCGATAGCCAAAATCGCAAAGACGCTACCTTGTTCGAAGCTCATGGGTTCTCGGTGCTCTTACCGCATTCGTTCGATCTTGGACTGTCGCCTCGGCGCCGGTCACTACAAACCAATGGAGTCACCGAGTCGTGGCGCGGTACATGGCGCTCCTTGCGTGACCTCAGGCTAACACGAAGCACATGATCGGTCATGATTTGCGAAGACTATGTTAAGGGGATGCCGGGGTGTAGCTCCGACCGCCGTGGCGGTCGACGTTGTGGGTCGCTGGTCGGCGGTTCGCGTTCGCAACAGAGGCGAGCGCACGCGCAGTCCGCATTTGGGACGAGCCCGCCTCTACAATGAGCCCGCCTCTATAATGAGAATGTGTCAATAAACCAACAAAAAAGGCGATCCATCGCCAAGCCAGCACAGGTCGCGGTCTGCCGCGATGGAAGCGCCATGGCGCGCAGTTGGATTTGCCCCAACGATTTTGCCCGGGTGTGACGCGCGTCACTTCCACGATCAGTGGAAGGCCCCATTTGCATATTGTGACATTGGGAAGGAGACCAGCGATGTTTTTGCCGATGAAAGCCCTTTTCCTGGACTTTGGCCTGGCGGGATCTGCGTTCCTGCTCGGCGCCATGGTTTTCACCGCGTTACTCGCCGTTCTGACCGGTGTGGTCGACCCCTTGAACTGACACCGGACCCCTAGCGGCGCCTCTCCAGACGCCTCTGACTCCCTTTCGATCAAGCGTTGCGACTTTTCTCCTACGAAGCCGACTTGGCCCCGCCTTTCAAGGCGGGGCCATTTTCCTTTGGTGTTGCCCCAGTCCAGCTTTTTTCGGGCCCGGCGCACCGCCGGCATCCAGCCCGAGATTCCAGTTGGCAGCCGGCCGTGACGAATGTAAGTTTTTAGTTGAGAACAACAATATTTCAATATCTTGTAGACGTTTTTTGCTGACCTACTAGATATAAGAAATGGAGCCAGGAAATGCGGGACTACGGACGAGACCGCTTGGGTTCTGGAGGGGTGATTTGAAGATTCTACGTTTTGCCACGAGGGTGGAAGGCGATAGACAGCCGGGCTCGGCGCAGAAGTGGCGCAAGTCATCCCTTGGTCTGTTCATCCTAGGCATCAGTGGCGTTCTATGGTGCGCCATTGGGTTCGGTATCATCGTATTGCGCTGAGGCGGCCTTCGCGGGGATTGTCAGTCGTCAGGAGATCCAGGCCTCACCCCTTTCCAATGGCTGGCCTTCGGTTCCGGCCGACTGGAAACTCTAGCTGCGGCGTGGTCTGAGGAAATCGACGTGCGCCGGCCTGCCGTCAAGGTCGAGTTCGGCCACTGTCGCCGGCGTGCGTGAAATCACCCGGCCGCGGCGCACGACAAAAAGCCGGCTTGGTTTGAGTCGAAGGGCCTCTACCGGATCGCGTGCCTGCAACACCACCAGGTCGGCATGGCAGCCTTTTTCCAGGCCGTAGTCCTGCAGATGCAGCGCGTGGGCGCCGCCGGTGGTCACCGCATCGAACATGGCGCGCATTTCTGTCATTCCGGTCATTTGGCCGACGTGCAGGGCCATGTGCGCTACCTCCAGCATGTCGTGACTGCCCAGGCTGTACCAGGGATCCATGACGCAGTCGTGGCCGAGAGCCAGCGGAACGCCGGCGGCCAGCAACTCGCGCACACGGGTCATGCCGCGGCGTTTGGGATAGCTGTCATGGCGTCCCTGGATGGTGATGTTGATCAGCGGATTGGCGATTGCCGTCACGCCGGCCTCGGCGATCAGCGGGATGAGCTTGCTGACATAATAATTGTCCATCGAATGCATCGAGGTAAGGTGCGACCCGGCGACCCTTCCTTGCAACCCAAGGCGCTGGGTTTCGTAGGACAGGCTTTCAATATGACGCGAGTTCGGGTCGTCGGTCTCGTCGCAGTGCATGTCAACCAGCAGGCCGCTCGCCGCGGCGATTTCGCACAGCGACCGCACAGAAGCCGCGCCTTCGGCCATGGTACGTTCGAAGTGTGGGATGCCGCCGACGACGTCGACGCCCATGTCGAGCGCCCGCTGCAGCAGTTCGGCGGCCCGTGGGTCGCGCAGATAGCCGTCCTGCGGAAAGGCGACGAGCTGCAGGTCGATGTAGGCTTTGACCTCTTGGCGAACCTCCAGCAAGGCCTCGACGGCGACCAGATTGGGGTCGCAGATGTCGACATGACTTCGGATCGCCAGGGTGCCGC
>JAJFGM010000619.1 GCA_021776145.1 Kiloniellaceae bacterium
CTGGGCGGCAATGTCGCCAATGGCGACCCCGGCAACGACATGCCGGCGGTGAAGCAGTGTCTCACCGCCGACTTCGTGCTTCTGGGGCCGGACGGCGAGCGCAGCGTCGCGGCGCGCGCCTTTTACGAGGCCGCCTATTTCACCGCCAGGGACGACAGCGAGATCCTCACCAAGGTGCGCATCCCGGCGCCGCCCGCCGGGCACGGCCACGCCTACGAGAAACAAAAGCGCAAGGTCGGCGACTACGCGACCGCCGCGGCGGCGGTCATCCTGACGCTGTCGGGCGGACAATGCGCCAGCGCCTCGATTGCACTGACCAACGTTGCCGATACGCCGCTCTATGCCGAGGCCGCTTCGCAGGCCCTGGTCGGCAGCCGTCTCGACGCGGCGGCGATCGACGCCGCTGTAGCCGCCGCCGAAGCCATCACGTCGCCGGCAAGCGACGGGCGCGGGCCCGCCGAATTCCGAACCAAGATCGCTGGCGTCATGGTGCGCCGCGGCATCGAGAACGCGCGCGGCCGGGCCGGCTGAGCGAGACGGGGAGACGTCAAATGGCAAAGATGCACATCAAACTGAACGTCAACGGCCGCGACGTCGAAGGGTTGGCCGAACCGCGCACTCTGTTGATTCACTTTCTGCGCGAGGAGCTCAATCTGACCGGGCCGCACATCGGCTGCGATACCAGCCACTGCGGCGCCTGCACGGTCGATATGAACGGCAAGTCGGTGAAGTCCTGTACGGTCTTCGTCGCCCAAGCCAACGGTTCCGAACTCACCACCATCGAAGGGATCGCGGCGGCCGACGGAACGCTGCATGCCTTGCAGGAGGCCTTCCGCGAGCACCATGGCCTGCAGTGCGGCTTCTGCACGCCGGGCATGATCACCCGCGCCCACCGACTGCTGCAGGAGAACCCCGATCCGACGGACGCCGAAATCCGCAGTGGGATCTCGGGCAACCTCTGCCGCTGCACCGGGTATCAGAACATCGTCAAGGCCATTCGCGTCGCAGCCGATACGCTGGGCGCCAGCAAGGAGGCAGCGGAATGAGTGAAGCAACCGCAACGGCGGCGGAACGCACCGCCAAACTCGAAGGCCTGGGCTGTAAACGCAAACGCGTCGAGGACGCCCGCTTCACGCAAGGGAAAGGCAACTTCGTCGATGACATGAAGCTGCCGGGCATGCTGTTCGGCGATTTCGTGCGCTCACCCTATGCCCACGCCCGCGTCAAGTCGATCGACGCCACCGCCGCGCTCGCCGTGCCGGGCGTTCTGGCGGTGATCACCGCCGACGACCTGAAGCCGCTCAACTTGGACTACATGCCGACCCTGGCCGGCGACGTGCAGGCGGTCCTGGCCGGGGACAAGGTCTTGTTCCAGAACCAAGAGGTCGCCTTCGTCGTCGCCGAGGATCGCTATGCGGCGGCCGACGGCGTCGAACTGGTCGACGTCGACTACGAGGAACTGCCGCCGCTGGTCGATGCCTTCAAGGCCATGGACGCCGATGCGCCCGTGCTGCGCGAGGACCTCGAGGGCAAGACCGAAGGCGCGCACGGGCCGCGAAAGCACCACAACCATATCTTCACCTGGGAGGTCGGCGACGCCGAAGCCACGGCCAAAGCGCTGGGCTCGGCGGAAGTCGTGGCCAAGGAGATGTTCACCTACCAGCGTGTTCATCCCTGTCCGCTCGAGACCTGCGGCTGCGTCGCCTCGATGGACAAGATCAATGGCCACTTGACGGTCTGGGGCACCTTCCAGGCGCCGCACGCCGTGCGCACGGTGGCCTCGTTGATCTCCAACATTCCCGAACACAAGATCCGCATCGTCTCGCCCGACATCGGCGGTGGCTTTGGCAACAAGGTCGGCGTCTATCCCGGCTATATCTGCTCCATCGTCGCCTCCATCGTCACCGGCCTGCCGGTCAAATGGGTCGAGGACCGTATCGAAAACCTGACGGCGACGGCCTTTGCCCGCGACTATCATATGACCGGCGAGATCTCGGCGACCAAAGCCGGCAGGATCACCGGCCTGCGCTGTCATGTTCTGGCCGATCACGGCGCCTTCGATGCCTGCGCCGACCCCAGCAAGATCCCCGCCGGCTTCTTCAATATCTGTACCGGTTCCTACGATATCCCGGTGGCACATCTGACCGTTGACGGGGTCTATACCAACAAGGCGCCGGGCGGCGTCGCCTACCGTTGCTCCTTCCGCGTCACCGAGGCCTCCTACCTTATCGAACGCTTGATCGATGTTCTGGCGCTCAAGTTGGAAATGGATCCGGCCGAGCTGCGCCGCATTAACTTTATCTCCAAGGAGCAGTTTCCCTATCGGTCGGCCCTGGGTTGGGAGTACGACAGCGGCGACTACCATCAGGCCTTCGACAAGGCCCTGGAGAGCGTCGACTACAGTGCCCTGCGCGCCGAGCAAAAGGCCAATCGCGAGGCTTTCGCGCGCGGCGAGACGCGCAGCCTGACGGGTATCGGCCTGGCCTTCTTCACCGAGATCGTCGGCGCCGGTCCGATCAAGAACTGCGATATCCTCGGCCTCGGCATGTTCGATTCCTGCGAAATCCGCGTGCACCCCACGGGCAGCGCCATCGCCCGCCTCGGCACCATCAGCCAGGGCCAGGGGCATGCCACGACC
>JAJFGM010000620.1 GCA_021776145.1 Kiloniellaceae bacterium
GTGGACCCTCGTGGCGCTTGCCCACAACTGCAAACGGCTCAACAAAATCGTGGCGGTATGAGGCCCAGTCAAATAACACATGCCCGAGGATGTTCGATCAAACCCGACAGACTGCTAGGGCGCTTCGCCGATTTCGCCCTCGATGACAAACAGCCGGTCGGTCTTCGAAACCGCCTTGATGACCAGCGAGCCAAGGCCGCGACGGCCGGCAAATTGACCGGTCCCCGAGACCAGCTCCCAAACGCCGTTGTCGAACAGCTTCGGCTTGTCCGCGCCCTTCATGAAAACCGCCCGCACCTGCCATTTGAGATAAGCGAGATCGCCGTTCGCCGCCGCGAGTTCGAGATAGCCGTGCGGGTCGCCGCCGGCCGGCGGATAAATGTCATGCCAGCCGTATTCGGTCACGGATGTGCCGGCGAAGGCACCGTTGCCCTTGGCCTCGCCCTCGCGGCGCACCATCACGACAAAATGCTTGCTGCCGTCCTTGAAGGTCATCTTCATGGACTCCTTCGGCGACATGACCGCCTCGACCGCCACGGGTTCGGCGAGCGCTGGCGCCATAAGGACGAAGGAAAGAAAAGCGGCCAACGATAGGTTTTTCTTCATGATTTTTCCCTGCCAAGTGATGTCTGTGAATTCTTTAACGGGTCGTTTCGCCGCCGCCAGCAAAAAGCCCGGCGGCCGCCCTGGCAAATCACGAAGGCTTGAGTTCGTCGCGGGCGCCCCGGCGAATTCGCATTGCGGCCCGATAACGCCCTCGTTAGATGGAAAGGCCCTGGGTTGGCGAAAGCGATGCACCGGGCAGGACCGGAAGCCTGTCCAGCGCGGCGCTCGCATTTGAAGAGACAACAGGGCCGATGAGCAAATCGCAGGGCACTGCATTGCAAGCTGCTTCGGGTGACACCCTCAAGGGGGCACTTCTCGTTGCGCTGGCGATGTGGCACTTTTCGGTTCAGGACGCCTTCGTCAAGGCCATGTCGGAAGACTACTCGGTGGTCACCATCCTGTTCTTTCGCACGCCCGGCGTCATGCCGCTGGCCACATATCTGGTCTGGCGGCGCGGTGTTCTTCCTGCCTTTCGCCTGGACCCCCGTGACGTCACCGCACGCCGCGCTCATGATAGGTTTCGGGTTCTGGACCTTCGTCGCCCACCTGGCAATCACTCAAGCCTACCGCATCGCTCCGCCGCCGGTGCTGGCACCCTTCGACTACACGGCCCTCGTTTGGGCGCCGCTGTGGGGCTGGCTGATCTGGGCCGAAGTGCCGGAGTGGACGACCCTCGGCGGCGCCGGCATTATCGTCCTGGCCGGCCTTTACGTCGTCTATCGCGAGGCCCGTAGGGGCGAGGGCCGGAAAGTACCGGATTGGCGGAAATAAGGAGGCGTCGATGACGGATTTCGCAGCCGAAAGTCCAGCCGGCCGTGGCCGAGCACGGGGCCGTGCGATTCCGGACGCGGTGATTGGCCAGTTGGCCGATTCCGCCGGGCTGGTCGGCCAGCCGGAGGCCTTGGCGTCACGGCTGGCCGAGGACGGTTATCTGTTTCTGCGCGGTGCTCTGCCGACGAAACTGGTCGATCGGGCGCGGCATGGCGTATTCCACCGATTGGCGGCGGTGGACGAAGTAATCGACCCTGAGGGCGAAACACGGATGTCCGGCCGCTCGCGCCGCTTGGAGCTGGCGCCGGACAGGGGCGCGTTCTGGCAGTCGGTCAGCGAGCAGCCAGCGATGCGCGCGGTGACCCATGGGCCGGAGCTGACGGCGCTGATGAGCGAGATGTTCGCGTTGCCGGCGCGGCCGTTCGATTTCATCTTTCTGCGGCCGGGCGTGGCCGGACGCTACACCAATATCCATTGCGACAAGCCGTTCTTCACCCGCGAGACACAGCGGGTGCTGACCTGCTGGATCGCCCTGGGGCCGGTGCCGCTGGAGCGCGGGCCTCTGTTCGTGGTCGAGGGCTCGCACCGCTGGCCGGACGTGAAAGCGGCGGTGGAGGGCTACGACGTCGGCCGTGACCGCGACCGGCAAAACGCGATTGCGGATCACCCCGCCGACTTCGCCGCGGCGCGCGGCAGTCGATTATTGACGACCGACTTCCGCCCCGGCGATCTGGTCGTGTTCGACATGTTCTTGTTGCACGGAGCCTTTGACAACCATGCCGACGACGGCGCGGTGCGGCTGTCTTGCGACGTGCGCTTCCAACCGCTGGAAGACGCGGTCGATCCGCGCTACTTCGGGCCACAGCCGACCGGCACCACCGGGGCCGGCTATGGCGAATTGAACGGCGCCAAACCCCTGACCGAGGACTGGCATCAACGTTGAGAGTCCTCGCGCGCCAGCGACGCCATGGCGGCGCCATAGCCGAAGTGAGAACAATGCGGGGGATACGCTTGCCGAGGAAGAAATTGTTGCTTGCGGCTACCTGCGAGAAACCGACGATAGACCCTACCTCGGCAAGCCGGCGGTTAAACCGGCCTACCGTCAAAGAGGCATTTTTCGGTCGATTGCACAGATCGCCGAAAATCTCGCGAAGGCGCAGACGAAATCGGCTTTGCAACTGGAAACGCGTATCGAGTTGATCGGAAACCACAAGACATTCGGCGCGCTCGGCTTTATCAAAGCAGGCGGAACCTGCCACGACGGATACCACCGCCCCACCAGCGTCACGATGAAGAAGTGCCTTTGAGACAAGCGAGCACCTGAGCTTTGAGACCTTTTTCACGCCATAGAAACCGCATACCCAGACCCTGGCGCCGGCAGGACCCGATCCTGCCGCCGGCAACCATCGGCCACAATCAGGGGCCGCCGCTCGATCCCGCCACGTCGTGGAATGCCTTTGCCTGGCGCAAGGCGCACAAAGCCGCCTGGAAGACACCACCCATCGAAGTGGTGCGCCGGCGCGTCTGCCGCGCCGCCGACCTTGGCTTGAGCTACGCGGACTACACGGCCGTCATCCTCGACCGCGGCACCTTTCTTCATGTGCTTTTCTTCGATCTCGGCGGCACTCTGGCCGGGGTCCGCAGGGCCGATAGCGGCGCCGAGCCGGCGCGGCGGCTCGCCCCCCTGCCCGGCGTGGTCGAAAAGCTCTCGCGCCTGAAGGACTGCGAGGTTTTCGTCGTCGCCGACCTGGCGGAAATGGCCGCCGGCCTGATCACGGCGGCGGATGCGCGCGCCTTCGTCGAGGAGCTCAACCGCCGCTGCAACGCGGTCATCACCGACTATCGCATCGGCATGGAGCCATCGAACCTGCCGCGCGCCACGGGCAAACCACGCGCCAAAACGGTGATCGACCTCTTGACCGCGCACAAACTGTCGCCTTCCGCCGCCGCGCTGATCGGCGACAGCGACAGCGATCGAAGCTGCGCCATGGCGGCACGGCTTGCCCGGTTCATCTGGGCCCGAAGCTATTTCGGCTGGGCCTAGCCCGGTCCGCGCCGCACATTGAAAACGCGACGGAAACCCATATGAAACTCGTCAGCTACAACATTCGTTTCGGTTTGGGCAGCGACCACCGGATCGATCTCCAGCGCATCGTCGAAACGGTACGCGGCGCCGACATCATCGCCCTGCAGGAAGTGGACCGCTTCTGGACGCGAAGCGGCATGATCGATCAAGCCGAATTCCTCGGCCGCCACTTGAAGGAATACTATTGGGTCTACGGCCCCGCGTTCGACATGGACGCAAGCGAGCCTGGCAAGGACGGCGGCATCGTCAACAGACGCCGGCAGTTCGGGCCCATGCTGCTTTCCCGCTGGCCGATTCTGGCATCCCGCCTTCTCGTCTTTCCGAAGCTGGGTACGGTCACGCACTTCAATATGGATACCGGCGGCCTCGAATGCGTGATCGACACGCCTCTGGGGCCGCTCAGGATCTATTCGCTGCATCTCTCGGCCATATCCGTCCGCGACCGTCTTCTGCAGATCGACTGGCTGCTCGCCTGGCATCGGCGCGCCCGTTCGAACGGCAGTGCCTGGACAGGCTCTAGGAACATAGGCAGTGCGGCCGGCTATGAGGACTTCATCGGTTTCGACTGGTCCAATGGAGCACAGCAACCGCCGATGCCCGACGAAGCGATCATGATGGGTGATTTCAACAGTGGCCCCGAAAGCGACGAATTCCAGCGCATGGTCGGCACCTTCGATCCGGTCTACGGTCAGGTGGAGCATCTGGACGGTTTTGTCGATAGCTGGAGCGCCGCAAGCGAGCGATCCGGCAATGAACACGGAGTCACCTGGAGGTGCGATCCGCCAGGCAGCTCCCAGGTGCCAGTGGCGCGGCTGGATTACTGCTTCGTCACCCCGAACCTTGGG
>JAJFGM010000063.1 GCA_021776145.1 Kiloniellaceae bacterium
CGCGCGGCGAGGCCTTGGGGTTGGACTTGCCGAAACGCGGCACGGCGTTGGAGATCGGCAAGGGCCGTGTGCTGCGCGAAGGCAGCAAGGTGGCGATCCTGTCCTACGGCACGCGCCTGGCCGATGCCCTGGCGGCGGCCGACGATCTGGCGGCGCGCGGCCTTTCGACGACGGTCGCCGATGCTCGCTTCGCCAAACCCCTGGATCTCGACTTGGTGCGCCGGCTGGCCCGCGAGCATGAGGTTCTATTGACGGTGGAAGAGGGATCGATCGGCGGCTTCGCGACCCAGGTCATGCAGTTCCTCGCCAACGACGGTCTTCTGGAAAATGGCCTGAAGTTCCGTCCTCTTGTTCTGCCCGATGTTTTCATCGACCACGACAGCCCGAATCAACAGCTGCACCTCGCCGGCCTCGATCGGGCCGGCATCCTGGCCGCTGTTCTGCAGGCCCTCGGCAAAGCCGAAACGGAAGCCCCGGTCCGCGCCTGACCCGCGTCGTTCAATGGTCGACCGGTAGCCGCGATGAGCCGCCCGTCCGGCGCATAGCCGGTCCGCATTGCAAGGCCTTTTGCGCTCCGGCCAAATCCTTCACATTGGCCGACATGGCAAGAATCCCGGAATTTGGCGGCGCTGCGCCGGCAAAAGCGTCAAGCCAGCCGGCCGCGGCCTGGCGCGGCGAGATCGTTGCCATGCTGTCGCTTTCGGCGCCTCTGGTGTTCACCAGTCTGGCGACCATCGCCATCACCACGACCGACATCATCATGACGGGCTGGCTCGGGCCACGCTTCCTTGCCGCCGGTTCCCTTGGGCACAACCTCTACTTCCCTTTGTATCTCTTTGGGCTGGGGATCTGCAGCGCGGTGGCGCCAATTGCCGCCCAGGCGCGCGGCGCGCGTCAGATCAAGTCCGTGCGCCGGACCCTACGCCAGGGCCTGTGGGTGTCGCTGGCGATCGGCGTGCCCTTCAGTTTCGTGATCTGGCAGGGCCGGCCGATCCTGCTGTTTTTCGGCCAGGCGGAAGAGACCGCAATGCTCGCCGAAGGATATCTGCGCGCCGCGGTCTGGGGCCTGGTGCCCGCCTTCGGCATCGTCGCCCTGCGCAGCTTCATCAACGCCCACGAGCGCGCCCGGGCTCCACTGGTGGTGACCCTGATCGGGGTCGCGGTCAATGCGTTGGCCAACTATGCCCTGATGTTCGGCCATTTCGGATTTCCGCGCCTGGAACTGGTCGGCGCCGGGATCAGCACCGCGATCGTGAATGTCTTGATGTTCGCCAGCCTGCTCGCCTTCACAACCCTCGACCGCCGCCTGCGACGCTACGCCATCCTGATCCGTTTCTGGCGGCCGGATTGGCAATTGTTCCGCGAGATTTTGCGCATCGGCCTGCCGATCGGCCTTACGATCCTGGCGGAATCCGGCTTTTTCTCCGCCGCCGCGCTGCTAATGGGACTGCTCGGCACCGAATTTCTCGCGGCCCACGCCATTGCCGTGCAGTCGGTTTCCGTGGCCTTCATGGTGCCGCTGGGGATCAGCGTCGCCGCGACCGTGCGTGTCGGACTGGCGGTCGGCCGTCGCGATCCCGGCGCGGCGGCGCGGGCCGGATGGGCGGCCTTGGCCATCGGCGTGATTTTTATGCTGGCGGCCAGCGCCATCTTTTGGTTCGGCGGGCGCCAGATTATCGGCCTTTATCTCGATCTCGAAGCGCCGGAGAATGCCGCGGCCATCGCGCTTGGCGTGTCCTTCCTGGTGGTCGGCGCCATATTCCAGTTGGCCGATGGCGTGCAGATCATCCTTGGCGGCGCGCTGCGCGGAATGAAGGACACGCGGGTTCCCTTGGCCATCGCGGTGTTCGGTTATTGGGGCATCGGTTTCAGCGGCAGCGTGCTGCTTGGCTTCCACTTCGAGTTCGCCGGCGTTGGCATTTGGAGCGGCCTGGCCTTCGGCATCAGTGCGGTGGCGCTGTTGCTGTTCTGGCGTTTCCGCGCCCAGCTCCGCGGGATCGGAGCCGGTGGATGAGCGGTGATACAAGGAAGAATCGTCCCTCTAGGGGAAACTCGGGCAAGGCGCGTGCCGATCAGGCTCTGGTGACGCGCGGCCTTGTCGAGAGCCGGGCGCGGGCCCAGGCGCTGATTATGGCGGGCAAGGTTTTTTCCGGCGAGCGGCGTATCGAGAAATCCGGCCAGTTGCTGGGCGACCATCAGCCGCTCGAAGTGCGCGGCCAGGACCATCCCTGGGTCAGCCGCGGCGGCCTCAAGCTGGTCAAGGCACTCGAGCACTTCGGCATCGATCCCGCCGGCTTGATCTGCCTCGATGTCGGGGCTTCGACCGGCGGATTTACAGATGTCCTGCTTGGGCATGGCGCCGGCCGGGTCTATGCCGTCGATGTCGGGCACGGCCAACTGGCGTGGAAGCTGCGTGGCGATTCGCGCGTCGCGGTGCGCGAACGCACCAACGCCCGCCACCTCGGTCGCGATGCCGTGCCCGAAGCCGTCGATCTGGTGGTCTGCGACGCCAGTTTCATCGGCCTCGAGACCATCTTGCCGGCACCCTTGGCTCTCTCCGCGCCGGACGCCCGACTGGTCGCCCTCATCAAGCCCCAGTTCGAGGTCGGCAAGGGCCGCGTTGGGCGCGGCGGCGTGGTGCGCGATCCCGAACTGCACCGCGAGGTCTGCGCGCGTATCTCGGCCTGGCTCGACGGTCTGCCGGGTTGGCGCGTCCTCGGCGTGACCGAAAGCCCCATCACCGGTCCGGAAGGCAACGTCGAGTTCCTTATCGCGGCGCGCAGGGAGGGCGTGGACTAACGCCGTATCTTGCTGTCGCCCGCAAGGGGGCCTGGGGCGTTCTTGCGGCGTTCCGCCGTCCGCCAGGATGACGGCGATTGCCCCATCACGCGCCGAAACTCTCGATTGAAATTCGATTTGGTGAGAAATCCGGCTTCAAGCATTGCGTTCGTCACGGAAATCTCACTCGTCATCAATCTATTGCAGACTTCCGTGATGCGTCGGTTGTTGACGAACTGCGACAGATTCAGCCCGGTGCTCCGATTTACGGCCTGGGAAATTTGCCGTGCCGGAACGCTCAGACGCTTGGCGAGGCGCGCGAGCGTAAGGTCGGGATCGCGGAACAGCTGGTTGCGATCCAGCTCGGCGCTCAGCCGTTCGACAAACGCTTGATTCTCGGCGGAACTTTCCACCGGTTGTCTGCGGCGACCGGACCGCAGGGCATACACAAGGCCTAGGGCGATCAAGGCAATTCCGGCGAGCGAGGCGCCGGCGGCGATGGATTTGGTGTGGGCGCCGCCGGTTGTGAGGAAATCGACCGCGACGACCAGGTCCGTGGCGCCAGACAAGACCAGCGTCACCACGGTCGCCCAGAGGCCCATCTTGAGAATCGGGCCATGTCGCAGGGGAGCCCATGACAAGGCTTCATTGCCGCCCAGTCCAGTGGCGACGAGCGACGCTGCATAGCCAAAGGTAATCAAGGCAAGTACGGCATCGACAAAGTGCGTCGCGAAGTGAACGACCAGCCACATGATTGCCAAGGGAAGGATATGTACGGCAACGCGCAGCGAAACCGGCGGGTTCTTGAACGCCAAATAGGCCAGCGGCGGAATCAAGACACCTGTCAAATGTTGGACCGCCAGGATTTGCTCCAGGCCGTAACCGTAACGCGCGCCGATGAGCACGAATTGGAGAGCAAGACCGCAGAGAAAGGCGATCAGCCAGTGCGCCGGCAGCGGTTCGGAATAGCGAATGCCCAGCCAGACCGCCAGGGCTAACAGCGCAGCCGCGGGAAGAAAGGGCAGAGGAATCATCAACATAAGGGACCGCGCCTTTCGAGGGGTCTCGCCGAGCGAAGGCCCCAAGGTACTCGATCGCGATAGAGAACGACCAGATCACGATTCGGGTCGCGCGCCGTTTCACCAGGTGATTTGCTCGGCGCAACCTACCTATCGCAGAAAGGACGACCCATGAAGTTCATTCTATGCACGGCTTTTGTACTGATCCATTTGACGATGCCGGCGGTCGCGGCTGGTGTTGGATTTTCCCGCATTGTTGCCAATGACCCGATGGGAGGCGAGATGCGAGTCTCGCTCTGGTACCCGGCCACCCAGGTGAGTGGGACTGTCCGCGTCGGGCCATTCGCGTTCCCTGCGACGCGCGACGCGGAGCCGGCCAAGGGGCCACGAGGGCTCGTGGTCATTTCTCACGGCACCGCTGGGTCCGACCTGGGACACCGCAACATTGCCATAGCCCTGGCGGAAGCGGGTTTCATCGTGGCCGCGCCGCTTCACCCGCGCGACAACTACGAGGATAGCAGTGGCGTAGGTCACCGGATTGTCATGGAGGGAAGGCCGCGGCAAATAACATCGACTGTCGATGCGCTGCTTGCGAGTCCGCCTTGGCGCGTGCGCATCGACAGCAAGCGCATAGGCATCTTTGGATTTTCACTTGGTGGCTACACCGCATTGGCTGTGCTGGGTGCAAAGCCTGAGCTATCAAACATCATCGACCACTGCCTGATGACACCGGCGGACCCCTTCTGCGACATCGGCGGGAATCTTGCGGACTCCATATCCAGGCTCATCGAGCAAGAGTATCGGGAACCAACCGGGGACCTTTCCGATTCACGCTTCTGCGCCGCCGCCATAGCTGATCCGGTGGCCGTGCCTTTCTCCAACGAAGCCATCGCCGGCATCGACGCCCGCTATATTCGGATGTGGCGACCGGAAGTGCAGAATCTGCTCTTGGCCGAGGCGCATGCGAGCCGGGTTGTACGCCAGCTCAACACAAGATCACGGGCGGATGTCACAGAGGAAATCGTCGTACCAGGTGCACAGCACTATTCGTTTCTGGCGCCCTTCCCGCAGCGCGTGCGTGCGAATTTGCCGGACGAACTCACCAGGGATTCGCCCGACTTCAGTCGAGTGCAGTTTCAAGAACGCTTTGCATCCGAGGTCGCGGCCTTCTTGAGCACGAGCCTCGCGCGTTGCGCTGAAAACTCCTAACGGAGCGGGCGTTAGCGGGCCTTGCTGCCCGCAGAGGGTTTGTTTGTGGTACACCCCATCGACACTTCGGATACTTGAGGGTCATTCAGGCGGAAATTAAAAGAGGCGAACATCGAATGTCCAACTACATCATTGCCTATCACGGCGGCAAAAAACCCGAGGGCCCCGAGGAGGGAGCCGCACAAATGGCAAAGTGGAAAGCCTGGATCGACGACCTCGGCGATGCCGTGGTCAACCCCGGCACGCCCCTGGGCAAGTCCATGTTCCTGACCGCCGACGGCCTGTCGGATGGTGCGGAGCTGACCCCCTTGACCGGATTTTCCGTGGTGAAAGCCGACAGCGTCGAAGCCGCATTAGAAATGGCCACGCTGTGCCCCTTCCTCGAAATCGGCACACTTGAAGTCGCGGAAATGATGGAAATGTGATCGCCGGCATAGCGATCCGGTATGACGCCGATCAGCCGGCGAGCATGGCCAACGCGGCCCGACGGTCTCGCGGCTTCAAGGCTAGAAACAGCTTGCGGGCTTTCGCGATGTCCTGTTGCGAACCGCTCTCGGAGGCTGCCTTGAGGGCAACCGCGGTCGGGTGATCCGCGCCGCAAATGAAAACCAAGGCTTTCGCCAATCGCCCCATGGCCGCGGGGTCGATTTTCAACTCATCCATTCGCCTCATCCATTCGTAAGTCTCCCAAGCATCAGCTTGTGAAAGTTGTGCCTATCCGCATCAGGTGCCGTGGCACCTTCATTCACCGCATGCCGTAAAAAAAGATCGTGACGACCACTGTTTTGCGCGGATCGACCGTAAGAGTTCAGCATCACATACCCCTTCCGCCACGGAGGGCGCCAGCCCCATGTTCAGGGCGGTCGGCTATTGGACGCCGACGGTTGGCCCGAGGCAAGCGGCGGGCGACTTTAAGCGTTGATCGGCTCGACTAAATTGGGCACCTTAGTAAT
>JAJFGM010000621.1 GCA_021776145.1 Kiloniellaceae bacterium
TTCGGGTTCGCCTGCCGCGCGGCACTGCTGGCGGTGAGGCTCTCAACCGCAGCCCCACTGCGCTTTTCGACCCTCGCCTTGCCAGTGCCGCGCGGCAGGCGAACGAAAATCCACGTGACGGTGAGAAATCCGGGCTAGAGGCGCGAGTTCCCGAGCAGCATCCCTTGCGATTGATCCGCGCGGTAGTGAACGATGTTTTGGCTGATATGTCGTCGGACTTCGCGGCGATCTATTCGCGGCGAAGCCGGCCCTCGATTGTGCCGGAAAAGCTGCTTCGGGCGCTGCTGTCGCAAGCCTTTTATTCGATCCGGTCTGAGCGTCAATTGATGGAGAACCGCTGTGGCCTGGTGGTCGGGGCCATGGTGACCGTGACCCGCGGCAAGGCGGGGCGGGAGGCGACCCTGGGCTTGATTGACGCGCGGGCCGGATTGGCCCGGGCATCTGCCGAGACCAACTGCCCAACTTGCCAAAAAATTCCATTCGATCGCAGCGGCATAGTTGAAGCGGCTGAACCAAAGCAGATTTCGACAGCCCATTTCGGGATGTGTTGCATTTTTTGGTGAGTATGGGGTTCGCACCCTTGCAAATGGTCAAATACAATCCATATACCATCCACATGGATGGAGAAAAGCGATGAGCAATGTCAGGCAACTGCGAGACAAGCAGCCCGAGAACGAAAAAATCACGATCAACCTTGGCTTTGTCGATCTTGGACGCATCGACCTGCTTGTGCAGGAGGGGTTCTACTCGAACCGGAGCGACCTGATCCGCACGGCGATCCGTAATCAGTTGGAGCGTCATACAGGCGTGGTCAGTCAATCGCTTGAGCGACACACAATGGAACTGGGCCTGCGCGACTATTCCGCGGCGGATCTGGAAGCATTGCACGCCGCAGGAGAGATGCTGCACGTCAAGGTCGTCGGGCTCGCCCGGATCGGCGCGGATGTCACACCGGAACTCGCGCTTCGAACCATCGGATCCATCACGGTGCTGGGAGCCTTGCAGGCCAGCACGGAAATTAAAAAGGCACTTGCCGACCGCATCAAATAGGGTCCGCAACCCCTAGAAGGAAAACATCATGAAACTCTTTAACGTAGGCGCTCTGCGCCTTGCGAACGATGGCGTACGCCTGTCGGCAGCCAATGATTTGATCCAACGCACGCTTGCTCAGCATGGGCTTTTACCTGACGCCGATGCGCCGAAAGCGAGTGGGCCGAAAGCGAGTGGTATGCCCGCCATGGACGGCCTGCTGGCTCAATTGTCGCATTCCAATAACCCCGCACCCATCCGATCGGCAATTCCCGAAGGTGCCCGGTTTCGCCAGAACACCTATACCTGCCCGGCAGGCAGCCGGATGTACCGCACCTACGTTCCGGCGTCGGCGCATGGAGGCGTGACCGGTGTCGTCATGATGCTGCATGGCTGCACCCAATCTCCCGAAGATTTCGCGGCAGGCACTGGGATGAACTTGCTGGCCGAAAAGCATGGCTTCGTCGTGATCTATCCTGCGCAATCGCGCGGGGACAATGCACAGTCCTGCTGGAACTGGTTCAGCCGCGGGGATCAGCGGCGGGGCAGGGGAGAGCCTGCCATTCTGGCCGGACTGGCAGCCAAGATCGCGACAGACCATGGCATCGTCAGAGACCGGACTTGTGTTGCCGGATTGTCAGCCGGGGGTGCGATGGCGGCCATTCTGGGAGAAACCTATCCAGACGTGTTCGCGGCCGTCGGGGCGCATTCGGGATTGCCAGTGGGCGCCGCCAAGGACCTGCCGTCTGCCTTTGCGGCGATGGGCGGCACCATCCTTGATGCCCCGGTCCAAGCCCAAGAAGGGCCACGTGTCCGGACAATCGTTTTCCACGGCACGGCCGACGCGACGGTACACCCCAAGAATGGCGCGTGTATCGCTCGGCGGGCCGTGGATGCCGGCGCGCGCCAGAGCATCGAAACCAGGGAACAGGGCGAGGACAGCGGCCGCACCTACACTCGGGTGATGATCAGCGATGCGACCGGCGCGGACCTGGTGGAATACTGGCGAATAGACGGACAGGGCCATGCCTGGTCCGGCGGGTCCGCTACAGGGTCCCACACCGACCCCAAAGGCCCGGACGCTAGCGCGGAAATGGTCCGCTTCTTCTTTGTCACTCCAGACAAGGTAAATTGAAATGACACCGATGACCTTGACGTTCGATGCTGTAAGTGAAGGAACGCCAGGCCCGAAGTGGGCGGCACGCTGGGCGCGGTCCTGGCCCGCCTATGAAGCATGGTTTGCTGCACGTGGTGGAGACGAAGGCCCCGCCCGAGCGCAGTGCCAGGACGCGCTGAAGCGCTATATGCCCGAGCTTCTGCCCCTCTATCACAGATTGGTCGAACTGGCGGGCGGATCAGATCGCGCCGCGCGCTTCTTATCGACATGGTGCCCGCCATCCTACCTTGGTGGCTGTTCCCTGGCGGCGGTCGCGGATGAACATGAGGTGCGTTTGGTGCGCAACTACGATCTGTCACCCGAACTGAACGAAGGGTTGTTGCTGCGCACCGAATGGACCGGGCGCCCCGTCATGGGCATGGTCGAGTTTCTTTGGGGCTTGTCCGATGGCATCAACGATGCGGGCCTGAGCGTCGCGCTCGCCTATGGCGGCCGGTCGGAAACCGGACGAGGGTTCGGCGTCACCACGATCCTGCGCTACGTGCTGGAAACTTGTGACACCGTGGCTCAGGCCATCGCGGCGCTCAGGCGCGTGCCCTCCCACATGGCTTATAATCTGGTGCTTGCTGATGCCTCCGGGCGGACCGCCAGCGTGGAACTCTCACCCGGGGGCGGCGTCAAGCTCATGCCAAGTGCGATTGCGACCAATCATCAAAGCGGTCCCGAGGCCGCGGAACGGCCCGCCTTTACACGCAGTCTGGAAAGACTGGCGCATCTCGAGGAACTACGCGTGACCCCGATTGAACTGAACCAGAAATTCCTCAGCGAACCGCTGATACAGGACCGTTATCGGGAAGGATTCGGAACCTTGTTCACGGCAGAATACGACCCCAAGAGGCGATCCTTAGGCCTGACGATAGATGGTGATCGCTGGGATCTGAGTTTGGATGGGTTTCAAGAAGGACAGCGCGTCATCAATTACGCCGATGGTGCGATCGAGTGGTCCGGCGCGACGGCATCTGAAGGAACCGACTGGTCAGCGGCTGCTGGTATCGACTGGCAGCGGTTGGCGATGGATTATGCCAGTGGCAACGGCCAGGCCATCGTTGCGTATTTGCCGCCGGCACCTGAAGCGGAAGAAGCGGCCTGAACGAAGGAACGCGCGATACTCGGAACATACTGCCGCTTTCCGGCTATTCCGTATCTTTTTCTCTTTCTGAACCAGTATTCCTTGCTGCGCAACGCCGCCCTCAAGGACGGCGCGACGATCACCGACCTGGCGGCGCGCCCGGCGATGGACCGCACCACCCTGACCCGCAACCTGGGGCCGCTCGAGAAAGCCGGATGGATCGAGGTCTGCGCCGGACCCGACAAGCGCAGTCGCGCCGCCTGCCTGACGGCGAAGGGGCGCGCCCGCCTGGCCGCGGCCATGCCGGTGTGGCGCCGGGCCGAAGAGGATCTGCGTAAGATTATTCGTGCCGATGCGGCGCAGGCGCTGCGCCAGTTGCTGGGACAGTCGATGCGAGATTTGAAAGAGCGAACAGGCTAGTGCGCTGACGCAAACGCAGGATTCACGAGGCGGCTGCACCGTGCGGTTCTGTTGCCTCTTTGCACATGTACGGCTGCTACGCGGACGAAGCTGGCGTTCGCTGCGGCAGCGAAATGACCGATATATCCAAACTTGTTTCTGCAGGCCGGGCAGGACGTTGACAATTGTCGCGATTGTAGCGGGAATAACTTTGTAACGGCAAAGCTGGCACTGAAGAAGCAACCTTGTCGCTAAGAGGTCCAAAACGGTTTTCATGCAGGTAATAGCGGTTGACGACCGGAGCACAGGTGGTTCCGCCTCAGATTTCCGTAAGATGGTGACTTGAGAAAATGCACCTAATCGGCCAGTATGTGGCCGGAGAGAGCCCTATTGCTAACGTGGCGTGCTCACATGATCAGAGGCGCTTACACCACTGACGTATCTAGAAGGCTTCCGGTTTTGCACAAAGATTTTCTCAAGATTGGCAATCCAAATATGATCGTTGGTATTTTGGACGGCTTGCTTGAGCCCGATCAAATTGACCTAATCAATTTGCAGCAAAGGTTGCAGGCCAAAGCTATGTTTGATCTTGGTCTCTCACATTTTCGGTTTGGAAAATCACTCAATAACACTCACTGGCGGCAGCGGGTCTCTCGATTTTACTACGGCGCTTACAATGGTTCAAAGGCGATAAGATATTTGGTGGACGGGGCACATTCCACGGACTCATCCGATCATAAGAGGATCGGAGACCTTCCTAAAGGCTTTCCGATGCGAGAAACCTACAACGCTCGCCTGAAAGAGCTGAGAGATGATCGCAACAAGTGTGACTATGATCATACTGCAAGAGCTCGCGACTTGTTCATTTCACAAACTAACGCGGAACAACTAACAGGTGATTTTTTGCGGCACACTTTGGCGTATCTCAATGGGCGTGGGTTGGACTTACGGAGTCGAATATGAAGACGGGGCAGACCGAGCTTATTAAGATCAAGAGAAAGTTTGAGGACACTTCCGGCCTAATTGGACTTCATCATGAGTTTAAAGATACATCTTCTGGAAAGGCTATTGTGATCTTTGTGAGCAGCCCTACAGAACGTCTATTTGAAATCCTCAACTCAGTTTCGGAGAGTATTGTCGGTGATGCCGATGACGCGATTGTTGCGACGCTAAAGGCGACTACTAGAGACCGGATCGTCGAAGGACCAGAAGTTCGGTTGCTCCTCAAACTCCTTTCGGAAAGTCAAACTGTAAATAGATACAGCTTTGGCACTGAGTTCTCTTCGCGTTATACGCCAACAGTGTCGGGAGCGGAGCAGCAGATTGTGTCGAAAGCAAATCATATTGCTTTCGGACGGCGTGGTGCTGGGAAATCCATGTTGCTTCTATACAGTATGACGCTGAGAGACCAAGCAGGACTCCCTTCAGTTTGGCTGGATTTTCAAACCTATTCTCGAAGAAGCGACCCTGGCGTAATCGCCGATATCCTTACCGACCTAATTGCTGAGCTCGAAAAGAAATTTGGCCAAAACAGTCGTCTCTTAGAGCTCCAAAGCTTGATCGAGGATAGCGAGCCCGAGATGTCAGAGTTCAAGAAGCTGGCCCCGAAGTTGCGGCGTGAAATTGGAAAATTGTCCAGCTCCGAGGAGTTGTTTATTTATCTTGATGACCTACATGTAATCGGCCGCGGTCTTCAAGCGCAAGTTCTGGATATTCTATACTCAATTTCAAGGGGTAACCAGGTTTTCTTGAAAATTAGCGCTATCGAAAATCTGACCAGAACTTATGATCCGACCGAACGAGTGGGCTTGGAACTGCCGCATGATGCTCAGGCAATACACCTCGACTACAATTTGACGACACCAGAAAAAACAACGGCGCACATTGAAGCGATCCTTGATGCGCATGCGAGGTTCGCCGGCCTTGCAAGTATTAGACGACTTTGTAGCTCAGCAGATGTGCTTCCACGTCTCACGTGGGTGTCAGCAGGAGTGCCTCGGGACGCGATTTATCTGTTTTCGCAAGCAATCCAAAAATCAAGTGCAGATGGAAAAGCGCGCGTGACTGTTTCTAACGTTAATCAAGCGGCATCCGAAACTTTGACTATCAAACTCAGGGACTTGGAGCAAGACGCTTCGGAACAGGCTTCAGGCTTGAAAATCGCTCTGGAAACGATCAAGTCGTTTTGTATCAAGGAAAAACGTCAAAACGCTTTTTTGATAGAGATCGACAATAAATCAGATCTTTTTGAACAAGTAACTAGTTTGGTACAACTTCGGTTGTTGCACGTAATAAGTGAAGGTATTACACCTCATGAAGCAGGCAGAAAATACTTGGCCCTAATCTTAGACTACGGATTGTATATTGGTATTCGCGCTGCGCAAAGCGTTGAGTTGTTCAATAAATCGTTCGAAGACTCTTCATCAGCGGCATTGAGAAAGCTGCCTATACTTCGCGCTCAACAAAACTGACGGCATTGACATTATGCTAGCAAAAGAGAGATTTCACATAGGCGCGTCGTACTTCACCGTTGTCTGCTGACCGACCGGATCGAACCACGAAATATTGCATCGTCGACGGATGGCGGCTTTGCGAAAGTCGGAAAGGCGATCTCGGAAGCTGACCAATGTCGGGTTTGGGCCGCGAGAACTGCGGAAAAACGCTGCGCTTGCAAAGCGAAAATGTGTTGATCTCGGTAGGTTTGGGCTCGAAACCGCCGTTTGCCGCGGGCTTAACAAACCGAGACGAAGGTGTCTCGCGCCATTGCCGAGTGTGAGCGGCTGCATGTACCGTTGCCGGGTGCTCACGATGCAGGAGCGATTTGGAGATGACATTAGAACAGGCCGTGGCTTTTGCGATTGGCATGTTGTTATGGACGGCTTTGCCGGGGCCCGGCCTTGCCGTCGTCGTCTCGCGGTCGCTTGCTTCCGGCCCGAAAGCTGGATTTGCAGTGGTGACCGGCTTGGTCATTGCCGACCTCATCTTCTTGGGAATCGCGTTCATCGGACTATTGGCGATTGCGGCCACGCTGGGACCGATGTTCCAGGCCGTGAAGTATGCCGGTGCCGCTTATCTCGTCTGGCGGGGCTACCGGGCCATCGTCGGCGCGGACAGTTCAATGGCAGTGCAAGCTGAAGCGGGCGGCGCCTTGTGGCGGGACATCGTGCTCGGCCTCCTGGCCACGCTCGGCAACCCAAAGGCTATCCTGTTTTTTGGCGCCATCTTGCCGACGTTCGTCGACATGACGGCGGTCGCGGTCGTCGACTTTTTGGTTTTGACCGGGATCGTCGCTGGTGTTTCCTACCTCGTATATGGCTGCTGTATCATCCTGGCCGATCGCACCCGTCATCTCATGGCCTCAACAAAGGCGGCAAGGCGTCTCGGGAAAGTTACCGGGACGATCCTCATCGGCTCCGGCTTCGTGGTCGCGACGCGGTAGAACGTCATTACGCCCCGGGGTCACGGATGGGGTCACGGATCGGGATAGGGGGGCACCTCGCGGCGGTGCCCCTAAAGGTAGCAGGTGCCAGCCTTGCCGCTTGGCGGTGTCGCGTCGCCGCCGTCAGCCAATGATGGCGTTGAAGGTCGGGCTCGGCCGCATGGCGGCGTCGCGCTTTGCCGGATCGGGATGGTAATAGCCGCCGAGGTCGACTGCCTTGCCCTGCGCGGCGTTGAGCTCTTCCACGATTTTTGTCTCGCCTGCCCGCAGCTTAGCCGCGATGGGCTGGAAATAGGCTTGCAGCTCGCTGTCGGCGTCTTGCGCCGCCAGATTCTCGGCCCAATAGAGCGCGAGATAGAAGTGGCTGCCGCGGTTGTCGATCTCGCCGACCCTCCGGCTGGGCGACCTGTCGCTGTCGAGCAGCCTTTCCGTCGCCGCGTCCAAGGCCCGCGCCAAGACCGCCGCTTTGGGGTTTCCCGCGACCTCGCTCAAGTGCTCGAGAGAGGCGGCCAGGGCACAGAACTCGCCAAGCGAGTCCCAGCGCAAATGTCCCTCCGCCACGAGCTGCTGAACGTGTTTCGGTGCCGAACCGCCGGCCCCGGTCTCGAACAGCCCGCCGCCGTTCATCAGCGGGACGATGGAGAGCATCTTGGCGCTGGTGCCGACCTCGAGGATGGG
>JAJFGM010000622.1 GCA_021776145.1 Kiloniellaceae bacterium
ATCGCCGGACCCTGTGCCGGTGGCGCGGCCTATTCGCCGGCCTTGATGGATTTCATCATCATGACCGAAAACCAAGCCCACATGTTCATCACCGGTCCCGAGGTAATCAAGGCGGTGACCGGGCGCGAGACCTCCATGGACGAGATCGGCAGCGCCGCCATGCATGCCAGCGTGAGCGGCAATGTGCACCTTGTCGCCCGGGACGACCGTCACGCCATCCAGCTCGCGCGCGAGCTGCTCGACTACCTGCCTTCGAACAACACCGAGGATCCGCCGCACCGCCCCACGGCGGACCTGGCCCTCACCCTCGACGAAAACATCAATGCCCTGATTCCCAGCGACCCGGGCGAGCCCATGGATAGCCGCGCCGTTATCGACCGTCTTGTCGATGACGGGCGCTTTCTCGAAATCCATGGCGGCTGGGCGCAAAACCTGATCGTCGGCTTTGGGCGGATCGACGGCATCGTCGTCGGCATTCTGGCAAATCAATCCCGGGTCCGGGCCGGCGCGCTCGATATCGATGCCTCGGACAAGGGTTCACGCTTCATCCGGACCTGCAACATTTTCAACATCCCCTTGGTGACGCTGGTCGATGTCCCGGGTTTTCTGCCCGGCGTCGAGCAGGAACGCGGCGGCATCATCCGCCATGGCGCCAAGATGCTTTATGCCTATGCCGCCGCGACGGTGCCAAAGCTGACCGTCATCATGCGCAAAGCCTATGGCGGTTCCTACCTGGCAATGTGCGCGCTCGAGATGGGTGCCGATTTCGTCTATGCCTGGCCGACAGCCGAAATCGCGGTCATGGGTGCCGAGGGGGCCGTCAAGATCCTGCACCGGCGGGAGATCGAGGCGGCCAAAGACCCGCGCCATCAGGCCGCGGAACTCGCGGCGGACTACCGGCGCGAGTTCGCGTCACCCTACCTTTCGGCCTCGCACGGGTACATCACCGATGTCATCGAGCCAGCCGAAACCCGCTCGACTTTGGCCTTGTCGCTGCGCAAGGCGCTCACCAAACGCGAACTGCGGCCGCCAAAAAAGCACGGCAACAATCCGATGTAGGCGAAGCTCCAAAGCCGGCGCCCCAAAATGACAAAGAGAACCTGCTACGCATGGAAAGCCCGACCGTCTTTTCAATCACCGTTTACGGCATGGCAATCGCCATCTCGTTCCTGGTCGCGGCCTTGATCAAAGGCGTCGTGGTGCTCTTGCCACGGCTGCGCCGGCCTGACGCGGCAGAGATACGACCAACAACCGGGCCGGCCGCCGCCAGCATTCCGCCCGAGCATGTCGCGGCGATCGCCGCCACCGTGGCGGCCATGCTGGAGCCGCTTCACATCGTCCATATCGAGGATCGCGGCCAGGCCACAAACTGGCGCACCGAGGGGCGCATGTTGCATCAGACATCACACGCCGTGGGCCACACGCCAAAGCGCTGAACCGGGACGAAAAACCGGCCACAACGGGGGCAACCTATGCAGAAAAGATTCAAGATCAACGTCAATGGGCACGCCTATGACGTCGTCGTCGAGGAGGTCACCGACGACGCCGGCGGTCTCTATCCCGATCACGAAACTATGCGCGGCGCCGCGCCGCTGCTAAGCCAAGTGGCCGGAGTATCATCGACACCGACGACGGCGGGACAAACGGCGAGCGGTCAGACAGGAGCGGCGCCACGCGCGGCCGCGGCGCCGGGTGACGTCGTCAGCCCGCTCGCCGGCGTCGTGCACTCGATCGATGTCGCGCTCGGCAGCGAAGTGACACCCGGCGCCCGCGTGGCAACGCTCGAAGCGAAGAAAACCAAGACCATGGTCGCGGCCGGAATATCCGGACGAGTGCAAGCCATCGCGGTCAGCGCGGGCGACGCCGTCGAGGCCGGTCAATGCCTGCTGACAATCGCTTGAACCCGGCTTTTCAAGGGCCTGCTTGACATGGACAGCGTCAACCCGTTGAACATATTCCAGGGTCTTGCCACACTGGCGGCTTCAGAGCCCGCGGTCATCGCGATGCGCCTCTTCCTCATCGCGCTGGGCATGCTGTTGATCTATCTCGGCCGCAAGGGCGTTCTCGAAGGCCTGTTGATGATCCCCATGGGCCTGGGCATGGCGGCGGTCAATGCCGGCGTTTTGTTTCTCGCCGACGGCCGCCAAGGCAACCTCTTCGTCGATCCCCTGGTCCAAGAAGCGGAACCGCTGATTGCGGCATTGCAGATCAACTGGCTGCAACCGATCTACACCTTTACCTTCTCCAACGGCTTGATCGCCTGCCTGGTCTTCATGGGAATTGGCGCCCTGCTCGACGTCGGCTACGTCATGGCACGGCCGTTCCAGAGCATGTTCATCGCGCTCTGTGCCGAACTCGGCACGGTCGTTGTTTTCCCCTTGGCCCATTTTGCCGGCCTCTCGCTGAACGACTCCGCGGCTGTCGCCGTCATTGGCGGCGCCGACGGGCCGATGATCCTCTTCACCGCGTTGATACTGTCTGAAGATCTTTTCGTACCCATCACCGTGGTAGCGTACCTCTACCTGGGCCTCACCTACGGCGGCTACCCCTACATGATCAAGCTTCTGGTGCCCAAGCACATCCGCGGCATGAGAATGCCAGCGGAGCCGGTCCGCGAAGTGACCCCCAGCCAAAAGATCGCCTTCTGCGTCATTGCCTCCACACTGCTATGCCTGCTCTTTCCGGTGGCGGCGCCGCTCTTTCTGTCGCTTTTCGTTGGCGTCGTGGTACGCGAGAGCAATCTGCGCAACTATGCCGAATTGTTCAGCGGCCCGCTGCTCTATGGCGCGACCTTCTTCCTCGGCCTGCTGTTGGGTGTCCTCTGCGAAGCCCACACAATACTTAACCCGGACGTCCTGGTGCTTCTGGTGCTTGGCATCCTGGCACTCACAATTTCCGGTCTCGGCGGGCTCGCCGGCGGCTACATCCTCTACTTCGCCACCGGCAAGAAGTACAATCCGGTAATCGGCATCGCCGGCGTGAGCTGCCTGCCGACCACGGCCAAGGTGGCGCAGAAATGCGTCGCCGAAGTCACGCCGGACGCCGTAGTTCTACCGCAGGCGCTGGGCGCCAGTATCAGCGGCGTTATCACATCGGCCATCTTTGCCGGCATCTTCATCGCCGCGATCCAGTGAACAGGAGATTGGTACATGGTGAAATTCCCGGATTGGATCTACCGACAGTCCGCCGCCCTGCCCTATCGCCCGCAATCCTTTGGTCCCGGGCCCTTTAATCCCCAAACTTCACACCCGGGCCGGAGCGGCACCGAGATTCTTCTCGTTACGTCGCGCTCGGGGCGCCGCTGGGGACTGCCAAAGGGGATTGTCGAACCCGGCATGACACCGCAAGCTTCCGCCGCCAAGGAGGCGCAAGAAGAGGCGGGTATCGCGGGCAAAATTTCGGAAGAGGCATTAGGCAGCTACCGCCGGAAAAAATGGGGTGGAACCTGCCGGGTCGATGTCTTTCCCATGCGGGTAACCGCCGAGCTTGCGAAGTGGTCCGAGGCCGGTCTCAGGCGCCGTGAATGGCTGCCGTTGGAAGCGGCGGTCCAAAGGGTCAAGGGCAAGCAGTTGCGGCGCATTCTGCAACGCCTGCCAGAGCACCTCGCGAAATGCGAAGACAACGGCAGCGAGTCTGCCGCCACCGCGATCAGGAAACCGCGCCTGCTCTTTCTCTTGCGCCACGCCAAGTCGAGCTGGGATAATCCCTCCCTGGCCGATTTCGACCGTCCCCTGGCGCCGCGCGGCCTGGCCGCCAGCAAGGCAATGAGCGCGTACCTGAAAATGGCGGACGTGAACCCGGGACTTGTGCTGTGCTCGCCGGCGGCCCGAGCACGGGCAACACTTGCCGGCATCCGGCAAGCTTTCGGCGAGAAAACGGTGCTGCAATTCGACGAGCGAATTTACCACGCCGACGCGTCGGATCTATTGGCCTTGCTACATGGGATACACGATAGCGTCGCCTCGGTGATGCTGATCGGTCACAACCCCGCCATGGAGATGCTGGCCCTGCAACTTGGCTACCATGGCGACGCGGAAGCCAGCGCCCGCATGGCGACCAAGTTCCCGACCGCGGCCCTGGCCATACTGGTCGTCGAGAACCAGAGCTGGCAGCGCCTGGCAGCGGGAACCTGCCAACTGCACAGCTTTGTGACGCCGCGCGATCTGGCCTGAAGCTGTCCGCCCTATCGCACCGAACGACGTGCGATTGCGAGCGGCTTGCGCCTACGCAAGCGGTTGGCCTCGGCGTGGCGTTTCGCGGCTTCTTCGATAAGAACCTGCTGGCACCCCTTGGCGCCGCGGCCTCCGTCGGGCTGGTAGCGCTCGTAACTGCCGTCCGATTTCATTTCCCAGGCGCAGCGGCGGTCCTCGAGCTGGTACTCAAGAATCTTTTCCAACTCCTGGCAAAGCACCGGGTCGTCGACCGGAGTCACCAGTTCGACTCGGCTTTCCAGATTCCGTGTCATCAAGTCAGCCGATCCAATCAGATATTCGGGGGCCCCGCCATTGCGGAAGTAATAAATCCGCGAGTGCTCAAGGAAGCGCCCGACAATGCTGGTGACCGTCACGTTCTCGGATACGCCTGGCAAGCCCGGTCGCAAGCGGCAGGTGTCGCGCACGATGAGTTCGACCTTCACGCCGGCACGCGAGGCGCGATAGATCGCTTCGGTGATATCGGCGTCCTCCAAGGCGTTGGTCTTCAGCCTGATATGCCCGGGCGACGCCTTGCTATGGAGTTCGATCTCGCGGTCGATCTTGCTGAGCAGCGCCTTCTTGAGGAACTTCGGCGCGGTCAGGAGTTTGCGATATCGCCGTGACGGCTTGCAGCCGCTGGTCAGATAATTGAAAAGCTCCGTAAGGTCACTGCCGATATCCTCGTCGCAGGTCAGAAGGCCAAGGTCCGAATACATTCGCGCCGTACCAGCGTGGTAGTTGCCAGTGCCGATGTGGGCATAACGCCTTAGCCCATTGAAGTCTTGCCGGACCACCAGGATGACCTTCGAGTGGGTTTTCAGGCCGAGCACCCCATAGGTCACGTGAATGCCGGCGTCCTCCAGGCGGCTCGCCCAACCGATGTTCGCCGCCTCATCAAAGCGCGCCTTCAACTCGACCGCGACCGCGACCTGCTTGCCGTTCCTTACGGCATCCAGCAGATACTCGATGATCTCCGTGTCGGCCGAGGTCCGATAGAGCGTCATCTTGATGGCCCGCACCTTGGGGTCATGGCTGGCCTCGCGGACGAAGCGCTCGACCGAAGTCGTGAAGGACTCGTAGGGATGATGCAGCAGGATGGAACCGGACTCTCGAATCAGATGGAAGATGCTGCGGTTTTCCTGCAGCTTGACGTTGGTGATGGGACGATGATCGGTGTCATGCAGCTCCGGTACGTCAAGGCCTATCAGTTCCATCAGATCCTTGATACCGAGCAGCACTTCGGACTCAAAAACGTCTTTGTCCTCGCCCAATCCAAGCTCGGCGGCAAGCATGCCGCGACGAACCGCGTCCATGCCTTTACGAATTTCGAGGCGGACGAAAGGCGCAAATTTCCTGTCGCGCAGCTCGGTTTCGATCAGGCTCAACAGATCTTCGGCCTGATCCTCGTCCAGCTCCGTATTGGCGTTTCGCGTGACGCGGAAAATCTCGCAGGATTCGACCTCCATGTCCGGAAACAATAGATCCAGATTATGGGCCATGACGTCCTCGAGGGGGACGTAGCTGTGGCCACTGCCAAAGCTGACGAAACGCGGCACGCCCGAACCGACGGGGACCTTGATCCGGTTCATCACCGGTTCTTCGTCGTTGTGATAGCGCAGGGTCACCAAGAGATTGAGCGACAGGTTGGAGATGAAGGGAAAAGGATGCGCCGGATCCATCGCGAGCGGCGTGATCAGCGGAAAGATATTCGCCAGGAAGTGCTGGCGAACTTCTTCGCGCTGCTGCGCGTCGAGAGATCCATAATTGCACATCGTGAAGTCGTGGGCGCGAAGCTCCTTGGTCAGCTCGAGGAGCACCGTGTTCTGCCGCTCCAGCATGCCGTTCACCACATCGTAGCAGTCCGTGATCTGCTCTTGCGGGGTTCGCCCGTCGACCGTCAGTTGATGGATGCCCACGGCCACCTGCTGCTTGAGACCGCCGATCCGCTTCATGAAGAACTCATCCAGGTTCGAACTGGAAATCGCCAGGAACTTCATCCGCTCGAGCAGTGGGGTGCGTTCGTCCTGGGCCTCGCTGAGCACCCGGTCGTTGAAACTCAACCAGGTCAGTTCACGATTCAGGTAAAGTTCGGGATCCCGAAGATCCGTCTCGGAATCAACGCCAGACTTCGCGTTCGCAACCTTAGCGCCGCTCATCTTACTTTCTACAGACTTCGTTCCGACAGTATGCGGATTAACGGGCTTGGTTTGGGCAATTTTGATTTCAGCAATCTTGGTTTCGACGGGCTGCATTTTTAGGGCCTGGGGTTGTGGGGCCTGGGAGTCTGGGGCCAGGGAGTCTGGGGCCTGGGAGTCTGGGGCCTGTGTTTGGCGCACCGTTGCTCTAGCCGAAGCACCGCGCGGCCGGCGTGGCCGCGGCGTTGCCTTTTTCACGGCCGGCAGAGCCGGCAAATCTCGGACGCCGACGGGTCGCGGCGCGCACTCGGCGGTTGTCGCACGGGCCGGTCCGGTCGCAGTGGCTTGCGATTTCGCGTCTACCGTCATGATGCCTTCGCTTCCCCCGTGTTGAATTCGGTTTGGCTTCTGCCCACCCGAACGCCGTTCCTTGTGGTCCGCGCCCCGGCCATATCTCAATGCGTTACCTCGCCGCCGGGGTCACTGGAACTTGGGTCTTTCCCCGCTGGCCTTCAAGTCGCTGCCAACTGCTTGCCAAGCTTTTTGACCGCCCGGCCCACTGATGGCAGGGACAGAATGGAAAGGCGTCGCCGGCCCGCCGCAAAGACCGAAACCAGCTCGGAACGACGCACACTATGGCACGCCCGCGCCCTCAAATATCCGTCTGCCGGTTTCTGCATCTGCGCCATCGTCAGGCACGGCTGCAGCCTGGGCTAGGCTTGAGGCAACAACTCAAAGCACTCAATCTACGATCGCGTAGGTAATCGTAATCTAAGAATAACCCCGACCTTGGCCAAAAAAATTGATGTAGCTCAAGACGATCGGATCGTCGTGCCAAACGGTACGTTTGCCTCCAATTCACCCGTCCGTTGTTTCGGTCCGGACGAGAGGCGAAAAGTATTAGAAAGGCCGGCCCTACACCCAGTCCATATTTATAACGTCCGGCAACGTTCGACGGCGTAGCCTTGGCGCCACCGCCTCCGAAGTTACTTACAGAAAACTATTGCCGACATTATAGCTCCATACCTATTTTTTTCTTTTCTTCTTGTTTGTTTTTTTTCTTCCATTTTTTTTGGAACTATTTTTTGATTTATTACCGTTTTTCGATTTACCGTTTTTCTTCGACAATTTGACTTTCGCCTTTTTGCTTTTCTTTTTGGATTCCTTCCCTTCCTTCTTCTTCACGGGCGTGCTCGTCGAATTAATCTGTATCGCTTCGGACGAATTACCCGCAGCCAACAAGGCGACGGCGGCGGCGATTACATCCGCCGCGCGCGGCTTTCCGAATCCGGGCACGCCAACCATCTTCGCCAAATCCGCGTTGGCGACGTCGGATACCTTCTCGAAGCCGTGCCCTGCCAGGGTTTTGGCAGTACTCGCGCCGATCCCTCTAATATCTATGAGTTTAAGTTCCATACGACCCTCCTCCTCTTGATTGGTTCGCTTGGCGACACCGCCACTGATTGACACCGTACCTGGCGCCACGCACGACTTCCCTACGCCAATCATTCACCCACTTCGGCGAGCGGCACGCTGGACCGCTCGGTCCATCCCAACTTGGCGATTTTTCGACAGAGTCGATAAATGCGGCTGAAATTTTCGATGATTTCCATTTCGCGGGTGAACGTCCGCATGCGATTTGGTTCGTTGGCCACGAGACGACCGACCTGATGGCGGGCGGTTTCCTCTGCAAGAATGGCCATGTTCTTCTTCATTTCACGGACCTTCAAGGCGGCGCTTCGATCGTCCTCCCTGATTGAGTTCACGGCACCGCGAAGGGCTTCCATGACTTCGGTGTGGTATTGCTGAATGACTGGCGTCGTCAATTGACTGACCACCACGTCCTCGGCAATGCGGCGACGGCCGATGGTCGCGAGGTTGGTTTCGATGATATCGCCGATCTGTTCCAGGTTGTTGGCCACCAACAGCAGATGCATGAACTCGTCCGACTGCTCGCCGGAGAGCTCCTCGGCGCCGATCTGGCTCAGGTAGCTGACGATGTGCGCGTGCAAGTCGTCGACATCGGCATCCATCGCCGCCAAGGCATCCAGTTCCTCCGGCGTCCCGGACACAACCGCCGGGTAGCTGGCCGCCAACATTTCACCGGCCTTGTCGCCCAACCGTCCGATTTCGCGGCGGACGCGGTCCAGCGCCAACGCCGGTGTTGAAATGAGCCCGGCGTCCAGAAACTTGGGCTGGATGGTCAAGGGTTCGGTCGCGGGCCGGTCGGGGACCACCCATTCGC
>JAJFGM010000623.1 GCA_021776145.1 Kiloniellaceae bacterium
CCGACACCCTGTCCGTCATGTCGTGCGTATCCCGTGCCGCCCGGGATAACCCCGCGAATGGTGAACCAGGTGTTGCCGTTCCTTGTGTCGCATTCGATCTCGCAAAGCCCCTTCGCCTAGGGCCTGTTGAGGTTCAGGTTACGGTCTCGGCGGGAGCGGATTTGCGCCAGGGCAAGGAGCGCGTGGCGCCCCAGTCGAGTCCAATGGGGGGTGGGCCCTCCACGAGCCGCGCGCGACGCGGCCCTGGCGAAAATCCGCCCCGCCCCCCCATCGACGCCACTTGGGGGGTTCGGCCCAATTGGACCGCAGCCGCGTCGCTCGGTGTCGAATATGCTCTGCATGTCCTTCCTTCTCGCTCCGCACTGCGGGCCAATTTGGCCAAGGGACGATCCGGGCCCGAGACCGCTACCTGAATCTCGACAGGCCCTAGTCGTGCGAAAGGGCGGACGAACGCGACTTATTCCTGCTAGTCTGATCGGCAACAGCTGCCGGGGTCGCGGCGTGACCGGCCCGGGCGACCATTCGAGCGCGCCGGACCGTGCCCCAGCGGGCGCGGCATAGGGCGACGCGGGAGGCGATGCGGGAGACGATATGGCAGGCAACCAGGAGGCGCGGGTTCTTTTTGCCAACGAGGCCTTTTACCTGGCGTTCCGCAATCGCGATGTCGCGGCAATGCGGGCTGTGTGGGTCAAGGCGGAGCCGATGGCCTGCACCCACCCCGGTTGGGCGGTCCTGCGCGGCTGCGACGAGGTCATGCAGAGTTGGGAAGCAATTCTCGGCAATCCCGGGGCCCCGCGGGTGGTTTGCCACGGCGCGCGCGTGCTGCATCGCGGTGGCCAGGCCATCGTCACCTGTTACGAGGTCATCGGCGAGAGTGTTCTGGCGGTCAGCAACATATTTGTCGAGGAGGACGGCGACTGGAAGATGATGCATCACCACGCCGGCCCCTGCCACGAGTTGCCGCCGGAGCTTGCCGATATCGAGACCAAGCCGGACTCCCTGCAATAGGCCCCAAGCGCCGGTCCTTAAAGTATCGGTGGATTTTCGCGGAGTCCGTGCGCCGCCTTCCACGCGGGCACTGCATTCCTCGCACAGGCGTGCAAGGCAATCAATTCGGCACACCCTGACTCAACCGGACAACTTCAAGCAACGCCACCCGGGCGTTATCCTGACCCCATCCTTCGAACCGCACTCCGGACGCTTTTGGGCGTCAGATCAGTTCGATGTGCTCCGCCATCGGGCCTTTTTGCCCCATGCGGGTTTGCAGCCGCACACGCTGGTCGGGCTCAAGCCCATGCAAGCCGAAACGGTTGAGCATGCGTGCCGAGATGAACACGTCCTTGCCACCGTCGTCGGGTGTCGCGAAGCCAAAGCCCTTTTCGGCGTTGAAGAACTTCACTCGACCCTCGACCAGCGTCGTCTCGCCACCACCGTCGTTGTCATACTGCGGCGGCGGCGGAGCATCGGGCACCGAATCGATGCGATGGATAAGTGCCACTTGCGGACCTTTGCGACCCTCCGATAGATCGCAGACAATGGTCGTGCCTTCAATCAGATCGCGGTTGCCGGAATCCTCGACCACCGAAATATGCAAAAAGGCGTCCGGCGAACCGTCGCCGGGCTGCACGAAGCCGAACCCCTTTGTGGGGTTGAACCACTTGACCACGGCAGTGACCTCGCGGTGGGTGATTTCCGACCGCTCGGAATTGCGATGGTTCATCATACTGTCATCTACTCCAATGACCCGCGGAACGGCCCCTTCTTATCGAACCGCGTCGCAAAGCGATCTGCCCTGTCGGGGACCGGTCAAATCGGCAATTGCGGCCGCCTGGAGAACTCCGGCCCATCATCCTTATCGGTTCCGTCGTTCCCCCAAATCAGGGGTCGCGCAGACCTTTTACGTTGCTCCCGCCGGCATTCTTGCCAGCCCTTGGCTTGCTCGTCGGCTCCGTGACCTTGACGGGACGCGACCGGGATCCCGAAACTTGCTCCCCGGTTCTGTCCTCGGTCGCTTGTTAACCAACATAAAAAGATTAACCCGACTCCGAACGCCAGGGCCACAGAAATCCTCGCCGCTGGCGATTCTCCGCGTCCCCATTGCCAGTCATGAGGGGGCGCGACGCGGCCGGATAAATCGTCGGCCGCGACAGGCGTAGGGGCGCCAAACCCCGGCGTTTGGCAGCGCTTTATCAGCCAAAGCGCGCCGCGCTCTCGAAGTCTCAGACGACCGCTGGCCGACCTTTGGCGAAGTTTCGCGCGCGGCGGTTTGCCGACTTGCCAAGCGGTCCGGCTTGGCTATCATGCCGGCCTTGAGGTCCGTGCCCCTGTGGCGGAATTGGTAGACGCGGCAGACTCAAAATCTGTTGTCCGCAAGGACGTGCCTGTTCGAGTCAGGCCAGGGGCACCATTCGCAGATCGGCCATCGAAACGAGAAATAGATCCCTTGATTTCGGCTTCCGATCAACAGGGATCGTCTCGCTTGGCGCAACGCTGAAGCGGCCGATAGCCGATCAGCGGCTTTCCGGCTGCGACATGTACATGGATTCTTGGCTTCCCCGCAGGTAGTCTCTCAGCCCTGGGAGATCGAACATGGAACGTCGCCTCGCTGCGATCTTGGCGGCCGACGTCGTCGGCTTCAGCCGCCTCATGGAACAAGACGAGGCGGGCACTCTTGCTGCGCTCAAAGCGCACCGGAAAGAGTTGATCGACCCGGCGATCGCAAAACATCACGGGCGGATCGTGAAGCTGATGGGCGACGGCGCCCTGGTCGAGTTCGCCAGCGTCGTTGACGCTGTGGATTGTGCCGTCACGATCCAGACGGGCATGGCCGAGCGCTACGACGACGTGACCGGCGATCGCCGCATCGTATTTCGCATCGGCATAAACCTGGGCGATGTGATCATCGAGGGCGACGACATCTACGGCAACGGCGTCAATGTGGCGGCGCGGTTGGAGGCGCTGGCCGATCCCGGCGGCATCTGCCTATCAGGCACGGTTTACGGTGAAGTGAAGCACAAACTCGACCTCGCCTTTGAGGATCTGGGCGATCAGCAACTCAAGAATATTGATGAGCCGGTGCGTGTCTATCGCATCGCATCCCTGCAATCGCCCCCGGTCCCGACAGCGAACAGAGACGCGGCACTGGCTCTGCCGGATAAACCATCCATTGCGGTGCTGCCGTTCACCAACATGTCGAATGACCCTGAGCAGGAGTATTTTGCCGACGGCGTTGCCGAGGACATCATCACCGGGCTTTCGCGCATGCGGTGGTTCTTTGTCAGCGCGCGCAACTCGAGCTTCACCTACAAGGGTCGCGCGGTTGACATCAAGCAGGTGTCGCGCGAGCTCGGCGTCCGCTACGTTTTGGAAGGCAGCGTGCGCAAAGCCGGCACCCGTGCCCGCATCTCGGTCCAGTTGATCGACGCAACCACCGGCAACCACCTTTGGGCCGAGCGGTATGATCGCGAACTCAGTGACATTTTCGCGGTCCAGGACGAAATTACGGAAACCGTTGTCGCCACTATCGAGCCCCAGCTGTACGTCGCGGAAAGCGACCGCGCCGGTCGTAAGGCGCCCGGTAGCCTTGATGCCTGGGACCTGGCCATGCGCGCCATGCGGCATCTTTGGAACATGACCGGACCCGACAATCTGCGGGCTCAGGAGCTGCTGCGGGCCGCGATCGATCGTGACCCCGATTATGCTCCCGCCTATGGTCCCCTGGGTTTCTCGTTGATCTGGCACGCTTGGATGGGCTGGGGCGAAGACCCGGTCCGGCTGATTCCTGAAGCCGAAGCGATCGGACAGCGGGCGATTGCGCTGGACGAGCTGGATCCCTGGGCGCATCTCGTTATGGCATGCGTGTACGGCTACAAGCGTCGTCACGAAGACGCCGTAGACGAACTGCGCAAGACCTTGGACCTGAACCCGAACTTTTCACTCGGGTACACTTGGCTCGGAATTTTCATGGGCTACGCGGGCAAGTTCGACGATGCGAACGCGGCACTCGACCGGGCCTACCGGATCAGTCCACGCGATCCGTTCAATGCCTGGCTTCCGGCGCTCAGGTCGATCGCGTATTTCGCCGCGGAGCGGAACGCCGAGGCGCGCGATCTCGCCTATCAGACAATCAAGTTGCGTCCGGATATGGTCGGCGCCTGGCGCATCGTCACCATTACCAGCACCCTTCTGGGAGAGCTGGACGAAGCCCGCCGCGCCCTTGCCGAAGTCAGGCGACTGCAGCCGACGATTTCCCTAGCCTGGGCCCGCGAACACGCTCCGCTGGTGCGCCCAAATGACCGGGAACGCTATGTAGCGGGCTTCAAGTTGGCCGGGCTCGCATAAATTCCGGCAGTCCGTATCAGGCCTCTCCGCTACAGGGGCCGGGGAGGTCGGTCATGTCGAGGCTTCGTCGAATTGCGGACATCGCTCTTACGCCGTAGATCCAACCCAGACTTACGCAATTTCTTAAACATAAACAGGGACTGTCTATAATAAAGCAGTTAAAACAGCATGATAGAGTATGCCGAAGCACACTCAAAATCTGTTGTCCGCTAGGACGTGCCTGTTCAAGTCAGGCCAGGGGCACCACACTCGGCCGCGGCCAAGCGCGGTCTCAAGCGACTTCGGGTCGCCAGGCAATGACACCTTCCGTCCGCGCGCGCACGTCCGGCGTGGCCAGACAGGTCGCGACGGCTTCATAGCCGGGCGCGCCGGGATACGGGGTGACCCGGGTCGGCGGGCTATGGTTGGCCGGGCAGAGGATGATCGCTTCGTCGGGACCGACGGCGGCCAGATTGAGGATGGCGCGGGAGCGGGTGAGCAGGAAGAGCGGCCGGGCACCGGGTCCACGCAGGCGCAGGTATGAAATCAGCGCCTCCTGCGCCGCCTGATCCAAGCCCGTCTCCACCATGTCGATAACCAGGACCGCCGCGGTTTCGGACTCCAGCGCAACGATCAACGCAAGCAAAGCCGGAGACTTCAGGGCGCCTTCTTCGATCAGCCAGCGCATGGTCCCGTCCACGCGTGCCTTCAGGGCCGGGTCGCTGTGCAATAGTACCGGCGCCTCGGTCCCTTCCTCGGTCGAGCGGTCGAGACCCAAGAAGGCCGCGTCCGGCAGGGTCTGGGCAATGGTTTGGGCGAGCCGCGTCTTGCCGCTGAACAGTGGACCGATGATGTAATTCAGGGGCCGAATGTCGCGCAGCTCGAACCTTTCGCCGCCCCACGGCCAGGGCAGGTCGAAGGCGACGCCGATCTCGGGGTTTGTTTGCACCATGCGCGCAAGCTGGCTGACTCTCGGTGTCTCGCCCCGGGCAAGATCGACCCTGAGGCCACGCACTTTTTCGACGGTATCGGCGAGCCCGCGGATCCGCGCTTCGAGGGCTTCTTGATGGGCGGCCAGGGCAGGCTCCAGGAATTGTGGGTCGCCTTTCAGCACGCGAGACACTTGGGCAAGACTGAGGCCAAGCCCGCGCAAGGCCACGATTTCGGCAGCCCGGGCCATTTCGGACGGACCGTAGGTCCGCCAACCTGCTTCGCTGCGGACCGGCACGAGCAAGCCGCGCTGTTCATAGAGGCGCAGGGCTTTGCTTGAGACGCCAAGCCGCGCGGCGGCCTCGGACGGGCTGAGGAATTGTTTGGAACGACTCACGGATCACTCCCCTATTTGAAGACGGCCATACTTATCGAGGCAGCCCCATGGGTTGGGTCAAGCCTGTATTTGCAAAAATCGCAGATATTTCCCCGGTTGTTCCCTATTCGCGTGAGCTAATGTCTCTGGGGGACCGCCATCGCGCGCCAGCGAACGTCGGGACTGATCCGTTGCGCGCGATCGCATCACCTTTCAATTTGTTACCGGCGTCGCGCATCAAGTCGCGGCCCAGTCTGGCCTCGGCCGCGGCGGTGTTGTAAATCTCGCGGACTGGATTTTCCGTCGATAGGATCGAAACATGTCGGTCACCCTTGCCATGTACGACACGTCTCTGAAACACATCGGGGCGCGGCTCGACGCCCTCGGCCTGGAACTGTCGGTCTCGAGCTTCGACGCCGACGGCAGGTTCCTGATCGACGGGGCGGAAGTTGCACCCGAAGAGGTCGCCGTCGACTATCTCTGGCTCAGTTCCCACATCAACGCCGGCGGCAAGCGACAGGCGGTGTTCGACACCCTGCTGCGCTGCGAATCCATCTCTGTCCTGCAGACCTTCAATGCCGGTCTCGATAATCCCTTCTACAGGAAGATGTCCGACAAGGGCGTCAGGATCTGCAACTCCGACGCCCAGGCGGTGGGCATCTCGGAATACGTTCTCGCCCAGGTCCTGAGCCTGCTCCATCCCGTCGACCTGCAGCGCCAACAGCAGGCGGATCGACAATGGCGGATCACGCCTTACCGCGAAATCTCGCAGACCCATTGGCTGATCGTCGGGTTCGGGCCCATCGGCCAGGCCGTGGCAAAACGGGTCAAGGCCTTTGGCGCCAAGGTGACGGTGGTGCGCCGCACACCGGTTGCTTCCGAGCTGGCCGACCGGGTCGGCACCATGGCCGATTTGGAGACCTTCGGGCCGGCGGCGGACGTGGTGCTGCTGGCCTGTCCCCTGACCGAGGCGACCCGAGGGTTTGCCGATGCCGGCTTCTTCTCGAACTTGAAGGCGGGCGCGATCCTGGTCAACATCGCCCGCGGCCCACTGATCGACGATAGGGCGCTGATCGCCGCCCTCGACGCGGGGCGCCTGGAAGCAGCGGTGCTCGACGTGTTTCACACGGAGCCCCTGCCCAAGGACGACTCCCTGTGGGCGCACCCCAAGGTCCGCCTGACCCCGCACACCTCGTTCGCGGGCAGCGGCGTTCAGACGCGCTGGGATCAGCTGTTTCTGGACAACATCGCCCGTTTCTGCAACGGCGATCCCCTGGCGTTGGAAGTCGATCCCAAGGACATTTAGAAGTCGATGACGATGGTGCCGTTTTCGCCTAGAGGTGCCTCTCGCGCGAAGACGACCTCTGTGTCGAGCCACTAGGCCGGAACCGCGCTTCCTTCGATGAGCTCGCGTTGTGCCGTCAGCGCCTCGACCAGAGTGCGCAGCAGCGTCGCGATGCGCCGCGTTTGAATGAGATCGGGGTGGGTGAGGACCCAGATGTCGCGGTCCGGCAGCGGCCGGGCGCCCGGCAGGCGGATCAGGCGCGGGTCCGGATCGGCCAGCAAACAGGCCTCGAAAATCATGCCCTGTCCGGCCAGGGCGGCGGCCTGGCGAAACGATGCCTTCATCGCGGCGGCGCGAGCCTTCGGCATGGCAACCCCCGACGAAGTGGTTGTCCTGCATTACAAAAACTCGCAACAGAGCGAACGCTTTCGTAGTGGCAACCCCGATCTGATGAAACAGATCGGCGCGTTCAACAAAAAGCACCTGATCGAGTTCACTTATTTTTCCGCCGGGGCGGATCGCTGAGGAAGTTCGCAGCCTGGCTCGAATCCGCGGCACATTGCGACTGACGTGACGACCCGCTATGGCGGCGCGTTGGCCCTGAGTGCGCTCCCCGCGTTTTGCCTCGATGAAATTGGTGCCGAGTTCGGCAGTTGGTTTCTTTGGAGCCCCATGGCCGGGTTCCTCGAACAATCCTTGGCAACGCCTGATTGAAAAAGGGTAGCCTTCCCGGGCGCCATCATGTCGACGGGTATGTCTCCCGATGGGCCGCGTTCACGCCGCGTTAAGCCATAATCAAGCTCTTTGGCCTTAAGGTCCAAGCTGGCGCGAACTTAAGCGTCACACCGGCTGTAAGGGCCGCAAGACCTGGTCAAGCAGTCCAACGCGGGAGTCTCGCGTCCATGCTCTATTATCTGCACGAGATGTCGCGCCTGTCGATGGCGCCGGCGCGAGCCATGAGCGAAGGCCTGAAGATAACGCTCAATCATCCCTTGAATCCGATGACGGAAACGCCGCTTGGGCGCGCGGTCGCGTCGGCGGCGGATATCTTCGAACACCTGACGCGCAGTTACGGCAAGCCGCATTGGGGTCTCGATTCCACCACCACCGATGGCGTGGCGGTCGAAGTCGAAGAAGAGGTAGTGATCAAGCGGACCTATTGCGATCTCTTGCACTTCAAGCGGGCGACCGACCGCGCCGACCCCAAACTGCTGATCGTCGCGCCCCTGTCGGGCCACTATGCGACCCTTTTGCGTGGCACGGTCGAGGCGATGTTGCCGGATCACGATGTCTTCGTCACCGACTGGCGGGACTGCCGAATGATTCCCGTGACCGAGGACCGCTTCAATTTGAACGACTACATCGACTACCTCGTCGATTTCTTGCACGTACTCGGCCCCAACACGCACGTGCTCGCGGTTTGCCAGCCCTCGGTTCCGGCGCTTGCCGCCGTCTCGGTCATGTCGGCCTGGGGCGACAACTGCCTTCCGGCCACCCTGACCATGATCGGCGGGCCCATCGATACCCGCAAGTCGCCCACTCAGGTCAACAAGCTGGCCATGGAAAACCCGATCGAGTGGTTCGAGCGCAACGTCGTCGTCAAGGTTCCGCCACCCTATCCGGGCATGTTTCGCTCGGTCTACCCGGGCTTCATTCAACTCACCAATTTCATAGCCATGAACTTCGAACGCCACGTCGCATCGTACGGCGAGCTGTTCGAACACCTGGTCCGCGGCGATGACGAGGAGGCGGACAAGAAGCGCGTGTTTTACGAGGAGTACCGCGCGGTAATGGACCTGCCCGCGGAGTTCTACCTGCAGACGGTCAAGACCGTCTTCCAGGAACACGAGCTGCCCAGGGGTAAGATGATCGCCCGATGGCACCCCGTGTTGCCGGAACACATCACCCGTACCGCCCTGCTTTGTATCGAAGGCGAGCTCGACGACATCTCCGGGATTGGCCAGACCAAAGCCGCGCTCGAAATCACGCCCAGCCTGCCGGACGAGATGAAAGCCTACCATATGGCGCCGGGAGTCGGTCACTATGGCCTGTTCAACGGCCGCAAATGGCGCGAAAAGATCGCGCCGCGCATCAAACAATTCATCCGCGCCCACGATCAAAAGACCGGCTCCAAGCCGAAGCGAAAGCTTGCCGCGGAGAGTCCGTGGCATGGCGCCGACCGGCGGAGCGACCGCGGCGCCGGGTAACGCCACGGGGCGGTGTTCTGCAGTGGATGTATGTAGCGCTGAGCGACCATCGCTCCGGTCGAATCTCCGCGGCATGCAACGCCGATCTCAGCCCAGCCCCAGCATGAAGTCCGTTTCGACGCCTTTGGGCCAGCCCTTTACGGGGTCGCACAGGCGCACCTCGGGGCGGTCGTTGTAGGCCTGCCGCAGGCCATCGAAGTCGAAGCCGCGGTCGGCGATCAAGAGGGCGAGTTCGTCGATCACCAGGCGCTGTTCCGGCGTAACCTGCCCACTTAGGCACATTTGGCTCGCCATGCCCCACCAGTCGAAGACGGTCACTTCGTGTTTGTTCAAGGCCGCCATGTCGCGCAGGACGTTTCCCGCCATGAACCACTCGCCCTTGCCGCCCAATCCCATAACGCCATAGCTGCCGGGGTCGGCTTTGCCGACCCGGCAAAGCCGCCATGCCGTTCCAGCCACCTGGAACTGGTCTCGCGGGACATCGAGAGGGTCTATCGTGACCATTGCGTGCTGCGGCAGGTTGCTGTCCACTTCCGCGTCGACCAACCGCCAGCGAACCTGCCTGGGGTCCCATACTTCCGTAACCCAGTGGTCGGCGCCGAACTTGGAACCCGGTTCGTAGTAGAAGGCAAAACCGCAGCGAACGCGGGACGGCCGCCCCTGATGCCGCAACAGTGCGCACAACATGACCGCATAGTCCCGGCAGGTGCCGATGAAGCACCTGTCCTTGGGCCGCTCGAAATCCAGCGAGCGACCGTCCCTGGCGACGATGCGAGCCAGCATCGGCTCCAGGTAGCGGACCGCCGGATCGGATGTCGCCGGCGCGCCCGCCGCATCGTCAGGCGGCGTCAAGTCCGCTTGTTTGGCGTACATTTCATGGAATTGCACATTACGGACCCAACGCGTCAGCTCCCGCTCGTCGTCGGGAGCGTCATCCAGAAGCGTCCGGAAACGCCCGGGATCGGTCATCGCGCTGTGGGCCGCGTAGAATTCGTGCTCGTTCGCTGAAATCATCCGAGGTCCCGCCGGTTCATAACCCCGCCAAGGTCATTGGATTTGCTTTGGATTTGCAAGGGCCGCCCGGCGGAGTCGGCGGCGTCAGTCCGCGCCGTCGTCCTTGCCGGCGATGATGCGGTCCTGCAGGCGGCAGGCTTCGTCGATGATCAGACCGAATATCCGCCGCGCCAGCTCGGGGTCGAGGCCGTGTCGGGCGGCCTGCTCGGCGCTGCGTGCCTTGACCTCCTCCATGCGCTCGGGGTGCTCGATGGGGATGCCCTGATCCTTCTTGAAATGGCCGATCTCACGGCAGACGTCCAGGCGTTTGCCCAACAGGGCGACGATCTCGCCGTCGATTTCGTTAAGCCGGTCCCGGAAATCCGACAAGCGCTGCATGGCAGTGACCCCTTTTGCCAAAAAAAGAAACGGCGATGCCGCGGACACCCGTCAGTTGCCGCCCGAACCCCTTCGGTCGATCGCCGCCGCAATTGGGCCGAAAGGCGGCGTCGGCGTCAATAGGCGGACTTGAGGAATGCCGTCGTTGGCGAGCGATTGCGCTGAATCCCCTGCCACGCCGGATCGGTGCCGCGTCGGTCGTTTTACCGTCGTCTTGACGCTGCAAAGGGGCCGTAAACCGTCGGCCCGACGGTGCGTTGGGGAATGTTTGCAGTTTTGTAACGATTTTGCTGTTTGGTCCGTTAATCCGATATCCAACGCCAGAAACGATTGTCGACAGAGCCGGCGACTGTCTCCTGGGCGCATTCCGGTTTCAATGGTCGTCGTTTCGATCGCGGTTGCGGGGGTTCTTTTGCAATGCCGAGCCGTGTTCAACGAATATTCATGCGCCTCGAGCAGGCCTACCACGCCGGCAATCTGCGTCGGCTGATCATCCACAGGCTGCGCCGGCCCTTCATCAACCCGGCCGCTTACATCTGGCGGCGCCTGCTCTTCAAGACCACCTTCATTGCGGTTTCCGGCAGCGTCGGCAAGACGACGACCAAGGAGCTGCTTTTCACCATCCTGAAAAGCCAGCACTCGACGATGTGCTCGCAAGGCTCGCGCAACGCCCAGCAAGACCGTGGCATGGCGATGTCGCTGCTGGCCGTGCGGCCCTGGCATCGCTTCGCCGTAATCGAGATGGGGGTGCAAAGACCCGGCGACATGGCCAAGGGAGCGCGGATCTTGAAGCCCGACGTTGCCCTCCTGCTCGACATCAAGGGTTGCCATCTCAATGTCTTTCGCAATCTCGAGGCGCTGGCGGCGGAAAAGTCCCAGCTTTTGAAGTCCCTCCGGCCGACCTGCGTGGCGGTCGTCAATCAAGATAATGCCCTCATTGCCGCCATGCTGCCGGAACTCAAATGCCGAGTAGTGCGCTTCGGCCGCGATGCCGCGGCCGACTTTCGCCTGCTCGAGGCCGAATCGCGCTGGCCTCGGCGCTTGAGCCTGAGCATCGAGGCCCTAGGTGTCCGGCACGACATCGAGACCCAACTGGTCGGCAAACATTGGAGCGGCGCCATCCTCGCCGCCATTGCCACCGCCGACCACTGCGGAGTCGACGTGGCGACCGCCAAGGCCGCGGTGGCCACGCTACCGCCCTTCTGGGCCCGACTGCAGCCCGTTGCCCTGCCGAGCGGCGCGACGATCTTGCGCGATGACTTCCAGGGCTCGTTCGATACCCTGCAAGCTGCCTTCGAGGTCCTGCGCGAAGCCACCGCCGAGCGCAAGATCGTTGTTTTGAGCGACTATACCGACAGCATGGCAAAGACCCGTGTGCGCGCCCGTCGCCTCGGCGAGACCGCGGCGGAACTGGCCGATATGGCAGTCTTTGTTGGTGGCTACGCCGAGCGCTCGGCCAAGGCCGCGGTCGCTGCAGGCCTCGATCCGGACGCCGTGCACATCTGCGACAGCGCCGCCCAGGCCAGCGATGTGCTGCGCGACGTTTTGCGCCAGGGCGACTTGGTGCTGCTCAAGGGCCCGACCAGCCACCACATCTCGCGTGTTCATTTGGGTCTCGTCGGACCGGTTACCTGTCGGCTCGACACCTGTCCGCGCATGCGCCTCTGCGACCAGTGCCGCGACCTCGGCTTCCAATGGACTCCCGAGCGCGACGGACTGATGGCGCCGGCGGATTCCGGATTGTGAGAGTGGCACAAGCGTCCAGCGGCTGGTCGAGAACGCCTCGAAGCTCGAGCACCGCCGCTACAATAGGTGCCACGCTGGCGCGTCGATGCATGGGATTGTGCTGCTGAACGCTGCCCTGGAGGGGCCGCCGAAAAATGCCGCGTTTATTTGCCCGCGCCTTCAGTCGCCTCTCACGGGCTCGCCGTGCCGGCAGACTGAGTCGGCTGATATTCAACAGGCTACGCCAGCCCTTCCTCGTGCCGGCCGCCTATGTCTGGCGGCGTCTGCTCTTCAAGACCACCTTCATTGCCGTCGCCGGCAGCGCCGGCAAGACGACGACCAAGGAACTGCTCTTCGCGGTTCTCCAGAAGCACTATCCGACGATCCGCTCGAAAGGCACGCTCAATGACGACTTCGGCTTGCCGGTCTCGATTCTGACGGTCCGCCCCTGGCACCGCTTCGCGGTGATTGAAATCGGCGTCAGCCAGCCCGGCGATATGACCAGGAGGGCGCGCCTGCTGAATGCCGACATCGCCCTGTTGCTCGATATCAAGGGTTGCCACATCAACACTTTTCGAAACGTCGAGGCGATTGCTGCGGAAAAGGCCCTGCTGCTCGAGAGACTGGGCGACGGCTGCACGGCGGTGGTCAACCTGGACAACCCCTTCATTGCCGCCATGCTGCCCGAGCTGACTTGCCGCATCGTCGGTTTCGGGCGTGACGCCGGGGCCGATGTCCGCCTGCTGGACGCCGAATCGCGCTGGCCCCGGCGCTTGAGCCTGACGGTCGAAGCCAGGGGCGGGCGGCAGCACATCGAGACCCAACTCGTCGGAACGCATTGGGCCAACACGGTCCTCGCGGTCCTTGCGGTGGCCGAGCTCTGCGCTATCGCGGCGCCGGACGCCAGGGCCGCCATTGCCGCGCTGCCACCATTTTGGGCGCGGCTGCAGCCGGTCACCCTGCCGTGCGGCGCTGTCATGTTGCGCGACGACTGGCAGGGGGCTTTCGATACCACCGACGCTGCTTGGAAGGTGATGCGGGAAGCCACCGCGGATCGCAAGATCGTCATCTTCAGCGATTATAGCCAGACAAACAAAAAGAGCCGTGTCCGCGCCAATCACCTGGGCAATGCCGCGGCGAAGCTGGCCGACATGGCGATTTTCGTCGGCGCCTACGCCGAACGCTCGAGCGAGGCCGCCGTCGCCGCGGGCCTCGACCGGTCCGCGGTGCATCCTTGCGAGGACGTCAGGGAAGCCAGCGATCTCCTACGCCGCGTCCTGCGCCGCGGCGACCTGGTTCTCCTCAAGGGCCCGCACACTCATCACCTCTCACGCATCCATTTGGGCCTGGTCGGACCAGTGGTCTGTAACCTGCAAACCTGCGACCGCATTCGTCTTTGCGACCAGTGCCCCGACCTCGGCTTCAAGTGGACAGCGGAGCGCGACGGCTTGATGGCGCCGCCGAGTTCCGGCTTGTAAGGGGAGCGAGGGTCGAAGCCGAGGTGATCCTCCCTTCGACTGTTTTCCCGGTGGGCTTGCGCCTGGCGCGGCTGGAATTTGCTCTACACATTGAATTGTTAGAGCCGCTCACTGCATTTCGTTGGAATCGCTGAAACCGATTCCAACGAGACGCAGGCTGCTCTAGGCTGGCGCGGCAAACGAGGGGAGATCATGCCGCATTCCACCTATCTGCCGGAAAAGATGGGCTCGGCCCGGGTAGAGCCGGCCGGCTCATTCGAGGCCGGGTCGTTTCATGCCTTCACGCAGAACTACACGGCCGGCACCATTGGCATCGACGACACCGGCGCGCAGAAGGTCGTGCATCGTTTCGCCTCGGACATGGGTCGGCCGCAGTTCGACGACCCCACGGCGCCCAACTACACCACGGTCGAGGCCAGCAACGGTGCCGTCCTGCAGGTCGAATACGACATGAAGCGCAACATCCGGCCGTGGGACAAGACGCTCTACATCAAGGTCGTGCGCGGCTACCTGCGCGAGGGCGACGAGATCGTCGTGCGCTTCGGCGACCGCCGCGGCGGCGGCCCCGGCATCCGCGTGCAGACCTTCTGCGAGGAGACCTTCGAGTTTCGCGTCCTGGTCGACGCCATCGCCACCTACAACTACGTCGAACTGCCGGAACAGCCTGTCATCGCCATCGTGCCCGGCCCGCCGGCCCTGTGGAAGGCCGTGCTGCCGACCCTGCGGCCGGTCGGCGCGGCCTTTAGCCTCAAGATCAAGGCCGAGGACCGCTGGGGCAACCCCAGCGACCTCTGCGACCAGACGCTGCGCCTGCGGCCGAGCCGCCCGGTCGCCGGGCTGCCCGAGACCGTCACTTTCGCGCCGGGCGACTTTTCGCAAGTCGTCAGCGGCCTGCGGCTGGCCGAGCCCGGCGACCTGACCATCGAGCTGCTCGACGAGGCGGATGCGCAAGGGGATGGCATGCCGCTTGCCGTCTCCAACCCCCTGCGCGCCGTTGCCACGGCCGAACTTCTGCCCTATTGGGGCGACCTGCACGG
>JAJFGM010000624.1 GCA_021776145.1 Kiloniellaceae bacterium
AACTGCAGCAGTCCGGTTGCCGACGGGGCGCGAGCGAGTGCCGCATCAAGCGTCTTGAAGGCACTGTCGATGTCGCCGGCCTGGCGCTGGATACCAACCAACGTCGAGACTGCCGGCAGATTGCTTGGGTCGCTTTGCAGCGCCAAGTCGATCTCCCGGTGCGCCAAATCGAGATCCTTGTTGCGCAGGTGGATTGCGCCGAGCAAGGCGTGGCCATCGGCGCTGTCGGGAGTGCTGGCCAGAATCGCTTGCGCCATCTCGCCGGCTTGATCCAATTGATTGGCGAAGAGGTAGTACTGGCCGACCTTGATCAGGGACGGCAAATGATCAGGCTGCTGTTGCGTGGCCTTTCTGAAATTGGCGAACGCGCCGCGCATGTTACCGTCGGCCTCTTCGACCAGGGCAAGGTAGTAGCGGCTTTCGACGTTGAGCGGGTTAATCTGCAGCACATTGCGGAATTCCAAGCGTGCCTTGACCCGATTGCCCTCTTCAAGGAAGTCTTTGCCTCTTTCCAGATGCGCCGCCTCGCGCTGTTCGGGGCCATCGCAGGCGGCCAACAGAATCCCGATCGCGAGGCAGCCGATGAGCCTGGCGATGGCGTGAAGCCCAAGGTGTGCCGGGCTACTGGCAAGGGCTAGGGTCATGGAATTGGCGTCCTCCCCGGAATGCCGTGCGTCAAAGCCCAATCAATGCTGCCAGGAAAGGTTGCCGGCGATGCTCTATTCGGGGATATGGTTACGTCCTGAGCGGTTTTCCAGTTCCCGGCCCGGGATCTCCAGTGCGACTATCCGCGTCGTCTTGCGGCTGCACGGCCTGTCTGTCGTCCGGCTTGCGAAACAGGTGGCCGGATGTTCGTGGCAACTCGATTTCGGAGCCGGGCAACTCGGTCGCTCTGCCGCCGGCGTCGGATATGTATCAGCCTGCCACCGTCGCCCGGCGTCGCCTCAGACGGCCGACACCCGCCAGGGCAAGCAGTGCCGATACCAAGAGAATGGCGGCGGGCGGAAGCGGTACCGCCGAGACCTCGAACTCCGCCTGATAGACGCCGCCGAAGAGGCCGTCCGCGATGCCGGAAACGCGGAAGAAGTAGTCCGTGTCGCTTGCCAGGTCGCCGGCGAAAAGCGTCAGGAAGGCCCCAGTGTCGGTCGCCAGTTCGGTGCCCGGAGACGCCAGGGTGCCCTCGAACAGAGAGCCGGCGAAGTTGGAGATGTTGAGCAAGCCAAAAATGTTAAAACTGGTCGCGGCGGCTTCGATGTTGACCGGTTCCGAGACTTGGAAGCTGTATTCATTGCTGAAGGCACCCGCGGATTCGAAGCTCAAGGTGAAATCCGCGTCGCCTGGGCCGAGGGTGCCAAGATCGGCAACCAGAGCCGCTTGGCTTGGCGCGCCGGAGGTCGCCGAGATCGCGAGAAACAGGAGGCAGGCCGCCGCACACCGCGTGATCCCGCGAATGGCAGAGTTAAACCCAGTCGGCGTTAGGCGGCGAAGACGCGAATCACCCCCGAATTCGCGACGGGCGATTGCCACGTCGTGCGGCTGCGTCAATTCAAGCGTTTTCATAAAGAGCCCCGTTCACAGTTAGGCAAGCTTCGAATAGCAAAAAGCGGCGACCATCCTCAAGCAAAAATTTTACCGACATCGAATTATCGCGAAGGTACTGGCACACTCTTAGAAGATTCATATCGCTGACTATATTTATGGCTTTAAATAAAACTAAATAATAATTCACAAAACGAAGAAGAATCTTCCTGTCCCATGAATAAATAAAAGCAATCGCTTGCGGCGAATACGATTCCGTATGATCACTATAACGTGAAAACGAATGCATCTAATGCGTGTGTAACCATAATAGTGTGAATCTGGATTGATCGCCGATAACTACTATGATGTAACAGCAATTGCTTGATTTTCAAACTTGATCGAAATTGGATTTGCAGCAGGAGTTGGGCCGTAATGGCGAGCCAGGGATTGTCGCCGAGGGCACCGGCGCGCGCCGGAGGGCCGGCGTGGTGGCTGTTGACCATTCCGCTCCTGGGCGGATTGATGGCTTTTGTTTTCAAGGACGGCCTCTCCCATATGGTGGCCGAGTGGTCGCGTGAAGAGTACGGCCACGGTTATCTCATCCCCGTCATTGCCGCCTTTCTAGTGTGGCGCAACCGCGCCGTGCCCGATCCGCGCTCGGGCGTTGGTCGGTGGTGGGGGCTACCCGTCGTTCTCATCGGGCTGGCGGTGTTTTTCATGGGCGAACTGGGGACCATCTACACGGTCATCCAATATGCCTTCCTGGTGACTTTCCTCGGTGTCGTGCTGGCGCTATGCGGTTGGCCGTTCCTGCGCCGGAATTGGGCCGCGATGTTCTATCTGCTCTTCATGATTCCCTTGCCGGAGTTCTTCTACAATGGCTTGTCGAGCCAACTTCAGCTAATTTCTTCAGAGCTGGGCGTTGCGGTGATCCGTCTTTTTGGTATCAGCGTTTTTCTCGACGGCAATGTCATAGATCTCGGCGTCTATAAGCTCCAGGTTGTCGAGGCCTGCAGTGGATTGCGCTATCTTTTTCCGCTCATGAGCTTTGGTTATCTCTGCGCCTGTCTTTACCAAGGCCCAAAGTGGCAAAAGCTGCTTCTGTTCCTATCGACCATCCCAATCACGGTGCTGATGAATTCACTGCGAATCGGTATCATCGGCGTGCTGGTCGAATTCCATGGCAATGAAATGGCCGAAGGGTTCCTGCACCAATTCGAAGGCTGGCTGATTTTCATGGCCTGCGTGCTGATCCTTTTCGCCGAGGTTTGGCTGCTGACGCGCCTGACGGCAGCGGGCGAAAACGTTATCGATCGGTTCCGTCTCGTCGCGCCAAAGTCGCAACAGGGAGACTTTCGATGGCGGTTTCCGGCGACGTCGCGCGCCTTCCTCGCGGCTCTTTTTATGATCGCGGCGGCGGCGGTCGCTACTTCGGCGATGGAAGCGCGCGCGGAGGTTTCGTTGCAGCGCG
>JAJFGM010000625.1 GCA_021776145.1 Kiloniellaceae bacterium
CCGCGATGAACATCGCCCGCATTCTTGAAGCTTCGGTCGAGCGCTATCCGAACCACACGGCGCTGATCTTCGAGGGCCGCAGCTGGACCTATACTGAATGGCTGGGCCGGGTTCGGCGCTTTGCCCAGGCGCTCTCGGACATGGGGATCCGGCCCGGCGACCGCGTCGCCTTTTATGTCTCGACCTCCGAGCACTCGGTCACGACTTACTTCGCCTGCCAGATGCTCGGCGCCGCGGCCGTGCCGCTGAACTTCCGGCTCAGTGCCGGCGAAGCGGCTTACATCCTGCAGGATTCCGGCGCCCGGATCTTTGTCTACGGTCGCTACCTCACCGACAACGCCCTGAAGATACAGGCCCAGGTTCGCTCGGTGCATGACTTCATTGGTTGTGCCGAGAACGAGGCGCTAATTCCCGCGGGGCATCACCATTTTGACACCCTGGCTGAAGAGACCGAAGATCGCGGCGAACCGCGTCACACGCCGCGCGGCGACGATATCTCGGCGCTGGTCTATACCTCCGGCACGACTGGGCGGCCGAAAGGTGTGATCCATACCCATGCCAACGACCTCGCCATCGCGATGAACTGCGTGATGGAATACGGCTTGACGCACCGCGACAACGCACTCCACATCGCGCCGCTCTACCATGTCGGCGGCATGCAGGCCTATTTCATCCCGCACATGATGGTTGGCGGCACCAACGTCGTGCTGGGCCGCTACGAGGCCGAGAAGACACTGGATATCATCCAGACCGAGAAGATCAGCACGCTGTTCGCGGTGCCGACTCAGATCCAGGAGATGCTTTTCCACCCGCGCTTCAAGGATTACGATCTCGCCACGCTCCGACTCATCACCACCGGCGGTGCTGCGATCTCGTCGGCGACCATGGAGCGGGTGATCAAGGAGTTCTGCCCCAACATCTTCAACGGCTACGGCATGACCGAAGCTTCGCTGACCCTGGTGCTGCACCCCGAGGACGGGCTGGCCAAGCTCGGCTCCTGCGGCAAGCCGACCCTGATCACTGAGGCCCGCGTCATTGTCAACGAGCAGGCCCGCGAAGTAGCGCCCTCCGAGACGGTGGCGCCCGGCGAAATCGGTCAGCTGATCGTGCGTGGTCCGCAAGCCATGCATGGCTATTGGAACAAGCCGTTCGAGACAGCGAAGAAGTTGAAGGCGGGCTGGATCTACACCGGCGATCTGTTTTCAAAGGACGCGGACGGATTCTACTATTTTCATGGCCGTGCCGACGACATGATCATCTCCGGCGGCGAGAACATCTACCCGCGCGAGGTCGAGGAGATCCTCTACCGCTGCCCGGGTGTGCAGGAAGCGTCCGTGGTCGGCCTGCCAGACGAGAAATGGGGCCAGATCGTTGCCGCCTTCGTTGTTGCTTCGGCGCCCGGACTCACCACCGAGGTGATCGACGAGTTCTGCAAGACGAGCGACGATCTCGCCCCCTTCAAGCGGCCGAAGCGCTACCATTTCGTTGACGCCCTGCCGATGAACCCCAGCGGCAAGGTGCTGAAGCGCGAGCTGATCGCCGGGCATACCCCGGTCGCGGCCTGAAGGCTGCCCATAACCCCAGTTCTTGTTCCCGCGCAGCCACAAAGTGGACCCCCTGAATTTGGGGGTGGGCGGGAAGTGGGATGGGCCCAAACAGACGAAGGACGATACCATGAGCGAGAAGCTTCTCTACGAGCAGGACGGCCACGTCGTCACCCTGACCTTCAACATGCCGGAGACGATGAACGCGCTGACCGACCACGACATGTGCGCCGCCATCGTAGAGGCCAGCCACCGGATCAACGCCGATCTCTCGGTGCGCTGCGCGATCATTACCGGCGCCGGTAAGGCCTTCTCCTCAGGTGGCAACCTTAAGCACATGAAGGAGAAGCGCGAAACCTTCGCTGGTGACGCGCTGCAGGTGCGCGACGGCTACCGCGGTGGCATCCAGCGCGTGGCCAAGGCATTGTGGGAATGCGACGTGCCGCTAATCGCGGCGGTGAACGGCCCATCCTATGGCGCCGGCTGCGACACGACCTGCCTCTGCGACATCCGCATCGCTTCGACCCGCGCGACCTTCGCTGAGAACTTCGTTCGGGTCGGGCTGATATCGGGCGACGGCGGCGGCTGGCTGCTGCCGCGCCAGATCGGGTTGTCGCGCGCCGCCGAGATGACCTTCACCGCCGAGCCGGTGAATGCCGAAACCGCGCTTGCCTGGGGACTGGTCTCGAAGGTCGTGGAACCGGACGAGTTGCTGCCTGAAGCGCGTGCGCTGGCCGCAAAGATCGCGAAGAACCCGCCGCGCCAGCTTCGGCTCGCCAAACGGCTGCTGCGCGAGGGGCTGAACACCCGGCTCGACACACTGCTTGAACTGGCGGCAGCCTATCAGGGTGCCAGCCATCAGACCGAAGACCACGAGGAAGCCGTCGACTCTCTGCTCGAGAAGCGGGTCGCAGTATTCACCGGGCGTTGACGGCGCCGTTGCCTCGACTGGCCGGTTAACGCCCCACCGGCCCGCCCGGGGCGCAGATTCGAAAGTAAAGCCAATGGCCGCATTGTTCCACGATTTCGTCCACGACGTCCGCTTTGATGATCTTCCTGCAGATGTTGTGCGCTTCGCCCGCCGCTGGCTACTCGATCTTGCCGGCATCGCCGCCGGCGGTGCGGAGATGGATGTGTCGCGGATCATCCGTGATCACGCTGCAGGCCAATTCGGACCCGGTACCCGCTCGGCGCGTATGGTGTTCGACGGACGCCGGGTTAGCCCTGCGGGTGCGGCGCTGGCGGGCGGAATGACTATCGATGCTCTCGATGGCCATGACGGCCACAAGCTGACCAAAGGACATGTCGGTTGCGGCGTTTTCCCGGCCGCGTTGGCGATGGCCGAGGCCGAAGAGAATCTTTCGGGCGAGGACTTCCTTACCGCAATCGTGGTCGGCTACGAACTGGGCTCGCGTGCCGGGATTGCCCTGCATCGCACCGCCTGCGACTATCACACCTCCGGCGCCTGGATCGCCGTGACCTGCGCGGCGCTGGGCGCGCGCGCTTTGGGCCTCGACCGCGACCGTACCCGCGAGGCAATCGGTATCGCCGAGTACCACGGCCCGCGCAGCCAGATGATGCGCTGCATCGACCATCCCACAATGGTCAAGGACGGCTCGGGCTGGGGCGCCATGACCGGGGTCTCCGCGGCCTATCTCGCCGCTGATGGCTTCACCGGCGCTCCGGCGATCACCGTCGAGGGCGATGACGTCGCGGATCTTTGGGCCGACCTCGGCGATCGCTGGCGGATCTTCGAGCAGTATTACAAACCCCATCCGGTCTGCCGCTGGGCGCAGCCGCCGCTCCAGGCAGTGCTGAGCCTACGTGCCGCCCACGACCTGACCTCTGATCAGGTCGAACGCATAGAGGTAGCGACCTTCCACCAGTCGGTCCGCCTGGCGACCCGCGCACCGAAGACGACCGAGGAGGCGCAGTATTCGACCGCATTTCCGACCGCGGCGGCGATGGTCAGGGGGCAGGTCGGACCCGCGGAGGTCGCGCCGGAAGCCTTTGCCGACCCGGAGATCTTGCGCCTCTCCGAAGGCATGACCTTCTCCGAGCTCGACGTCTATAACGACGCGTTCCCAGCGCACCGCTTCGCGCATGTGGTGCTTCACCTCAGGGACGGCCGCCGCCTGGTCTCTGGCCGCACCGAGGCGCTGGGCGACCCGGAGAACCCGATCTCCGATACCGCGCTTCGTGCAAAATTCCATGCCATCGCCAACCCACGCCTGGGGCGCCCGAGGGCAGACGCGATTGAGCGGACAATCGACAATCTTGGCGCGGGAACCGGCGTGGACCGTCTCATCGAACACCTTTGCGATCGCATCGGCATGGCTGAGGGCGTCAACGGGCTTTGTCAGAGCAAATCGGCTTGAAGCGGGCAGGGGTTGTCCATAGCCTCAGCGGATTAAAAACCCCTTCCGGTGATTCAACAGCTCGCCCGATGGTGCTGTCAGGTTAAAGCGAACGGGCCCTCAAAAACCGTGGAACCCCCGAGCCCGGGCCGCAAGTTGACGCCACGCGACAAGGGCCGTGGAACGACTGAGTTTGAAGTTCTCGCGGCTGTAGAGGTGGCACTCCTGAATTTCGTCATCGCCCGCTCCCGCCGTCGGAAGGGCTGGTGTGGGTTTTCGGCTTCGTTGTTGAGGCAGCGGCCCGTCTCCGGACTTGCGGCATTTCCGATGACCTTCATCGCCGCGCGGCAGGACCGAAGTCGGTCCGTCACGATCGCTTCTGGATGGCCGTATCGTTTCATCGCTTTACGCAAAACCCTCAGCGCGGCCTTGCGATCCCGCTTCTAGAGCGGATCGGGATCGATTTGAACCACTCCGCGGTTCCAATCAATCGCGTGAATCCGCTCTACACTCAAATAGTTAGAGCAGATTTTCCGGATCGATGAATCGCCTTTGGCGATTCTAATCGAAGCGGATCTGCTCTAGGCAACGTACGCCTCCAGAACCTCGCCTTCGTGGTCAACCGCTCGGCAGAGAGAGCAGGCTTTGCCGCTGATCCGCACGACAACCTCATCCAGATGCCGGCGCCATTGCGACCATTTCCGATGAGCCGCAATACGGTTCTTCCCGATCTCCGCGGCGAACATCGGACCAAACCGGTTCCACCTAGCCATAACGGTTTCATGGCTGATGTCGACCCCGCGTTCGTGGAGCAGATCCTCTACCTGCCGTAGCGACAGCGGATAGCGAACGTACATCATCACCGCGAGGCGGATTACCTCGAGCGAATTGTTGAAATATCGGAACGAGTTTCTCATCCGCGGACGCTACGAGAAGTGCTTTCGGCGCTCAAGCAATTTTGCCACGACACTGCCCGGCCGAGGATTGGAACGAAAGCGGCGCGGTCGATGTCGCCGTCCAGATTCATCTTAGGTAGGCGAGCTGATTCTCGGATAGAGTAGGCCAATAAGAATGCAGATCAGGAGCGGATGCATTGATAACTCTCCTTCGAAGGCTCTGTGTCGGAGCACTGCGGGGGCTTTTCGTTCTAATTGGAGCCGTGGCCTCGCAGGCGGCAACCGATACGGGAGCCACAGATACGGGCGTCTATGTCGAGTATCGCGAAAGCGACCAACCGGGTGCGCCGGTAGTCGATCGCTGGCGACTGTACGGCGCCAGCTACGCCCTGGTCATCGGCATCGACAACTACAGCAACGGTTGGCCGCGCCTGTCGAACGCCATCAAAGACGCTGATCTGGTGGCCGACGAATTGCGCAAGCAGGGCTTCGAGGTCGAGCTTCTAACAGACGTGGGCGGAGCGCAGCTGCGTGAAGCGCTGCGCCGGTTCTTCGCCTTCAAGGGAAAGGATCCGCAGGCGCGGCTGTTCGTTTGGTTCGCCGGCCACGGGCATACTGAAAACGGCGAGGGCTATCTGGTGCCAGCCGATGCCCCTCCGCCCGGCAGTCCCGAATTCAACTATGCGGCCCTTCACATGGGTGACGTCGGCTCGATGGTCAGGATCGCCCGGTCCAAACACGTGCTGGCGGTGTTCGACAGCTGCTTCGCCGGGACGATTTTCAGCAGCCAGCGGGCGCGGCCGCCGGCGGCGATCACCGCGGCGGTGAAACGCCCGGCGCGCCAGTTCCTGACTTCCGGCGATGCCGAGCAGAAGGTCTCGGACGATGGCACCTTCCGTACGCTGTTCCTGCGTGCGCTCCGCGGCGAGGAGACGGCGGACGCCAACCGCGACGGTTACCTGACCGGCACCGAGTTGAGCTTCTACCTGGAAGACCGGGTGATGAACCTCAGCCAGGGGATCCAGACGCCGCGCGGCGGCAAGTTGCGCGATCCGAAGTTCGACCAGGGCGACTTCGTGTTCTTGATGCCCAAACCCAGCGCCCGGGTTGCGGCCTTGCCGACGGCGCCCAAGGCGGCCCAGCCCAGCGAGGATGCGGCTTTCGAGCTGGCATTCTGGGACTCGATCAAGGACAGCGGCAATCCGGTGATGTTCAAGACCTATCTATCGCGCTATCCCGAGGGGGCTTTCAGCGGCATAGC
>JAJFGM010000626.1 GCA_021776145.1 Kiloniellaceae bacterium
TATACGACCTTCATCGGCGTCAACGTGACCTTCTTCCCGCAGCACTTCCTCGGCCTTGCCGGCATGCCGCGCCGCTATAGCGACTATCCCGACGTCTACGCCGGCTGGAATCTGGTTTCGTCCTGGGGCTCTTACATCTCCATCGCCTCGACTGTTTTCTTCATCGTGATGGTGATCTATGTCCTCAGTGCCGGGCGCCGGGCGCAGGCCAATCCCTGGGGCGAGGGGGCGACAACCCTGGAATGGACGGTGTCCTCGCCGCCGCCGTTCCACACCTTCAACGACCTGCCGCACTTCAAGTAGGCGCGGCGGTCGCGGTGCGATAAGGACGCGGAGGGACCCTGGTGACCGAGACATCCCTGAAGCTCAGCAGCCCACCGGCGGGTCAGGCCTTCGAGGCCACGCCCGTCCACGGCGAGGCGCGTGTCGCCGACTTCGTCGCGTTGCTGAAGCCAAGGGTCATGTCGCTGGTCGTGTTTTCCGGTCTCGCCGGCCTGATCGTCGCGCCGGGCAGCCTGCATCCGCTGCTGGCGGCGGTCGCGATCCTCTGTATCGCGGTGGCGGCCGGTGCCGCCGGCGCCATCAACATGTGGTACGACCGCGACATCGACGCGATCATGCAACGCACGCGCTGGCGGCCTCTGCCAGCCGGCAAGATCGAGCCGCAGGAAGCGCTTGCCTTCGGCGTCGTGCTCAGCCTGTTTTCGGTCATGCTGATGGGGTTGGCGTTGAACTGGACGGCGGCCGCTATCTTGGCCCTGGCCAACGCCTTCTACGTTTTCGTCTATACCATGTGGCTAAAGCGCCGGACGCCGCAAAATATCGTCATAGGCGGCGCCGCCGGAGCCTTCCCGCCGATGATCGGCTGGGCGGCGGTGACCGGTAGTGTCGACCTCGAGGCCATCTTCCTTTTCCTCATCATCTTCATGTGGACGCCGCCGCACTTCTGGGCCCTGTCGCTCTATCGCCAGGGCGACTATGCCAAGGCCGGCGTGCCGATGCTGCCTGTGGTCGCCGGCAAGGCCGCGACGCGCCGCCAGATGCTGCTCTATAGCCTGCTCTTGGTACCGATTTCGCTGGCGCCGGCGCTGCTCGGCACCGCCGGTTGGATCTATGCCCTGGCCGCGACCCTGCTCGGCGCCGGCATGATCGGGTTCAATCTGCGGGTTCTGCGCGAAAAAAGCGATCAGGCGGCACGCCAGATGTTCGGCTATTCGATTCTGTACCTGTTTCTGCTGTTCACGGTTCTCATTCTCGATCGTGGGCCCGGCCTGCTGGCCGGCTATTTTCCGGGACTGATAGGGTGAGCGCTATGGCCGAGGAAGAGGGACGCGAGGAGCGCAAGCGCAAGCAGCGCGGCAAGAACCTTATCTTGCTGGCGGTTCTGCTGGCGTTCGTGGTGCTTGTCTATTTCGTCTCGATCGTTCGCATGGGGGCCAATTGAACCATGGGGGCCAATTGAACATGGTCTCGAAGAATGCCCGCACAGGGGCTTTGCTGCTCGGTATCGCCGCGGCGATGGTCGGCGCGAGCTTTGCCGCCGTGCCGCTGTATCAGCTGTTCTGCCAGGTCACCGGCTACGGCGGTACGCCCAACGTTGCCGAGGCGGCGCCGGCCACCGCCGGCGAGCGCGTCATCAAGATCCGCTTCAACTCCGATGTCGACCGCAGCCTGCCCTGGCAGTTTCAACCGGCGCAGCGTGAAATGGCGCTGAAGGTCGGCGAGCAGGGCTTGGCCTTCTATGCCGCACGCAACACGTCGGATCGGGCGATGACCGGGATCGCGACCTTCAACGTGACGCCGCTCAAAGCCGGCGCCTATTTCTCCAAGGTGCAGTGTTTCTGTTTCAATGAGCAGCGTCTGGCCGCCGGCGAGGAAGTTGACATGCCGGTGAGCTTCTTCGTCGATCCAGAGATCAACAACGATCCCAATCTGGACGACGTCAAGACCATAACCCTTTCCTACACCTTCTTCCGCGATCCCGACGACGCGGAAAACGAGGCGGTGGAAAGGACAGAGGACGAAACCGCCGCCTTGGCGCAGCCCATCGCGGTGAACTAGAGACAGACGAGGCCACCAGCCGGGACAAACCCAACAGCCCGGCATCAGCGAGGTAGATCATGAGCGCAGGTCACGAACAAAATCATCCCTACCACTTGGTCGATCCAAGCATTTGGCCGTTCGTCGGTGCCATTTCCGCCGGAACAATGGCCGTGGGCATGGTGCTCTTCATGCACGATATTACGCCCTGGGTCGTGGTCATCGGTACGCTGATGGTGCTCGGTATGATGTTCTTTTGGTGGCGGGACGTCATCAAGGAAGCAACCTTCCAGGGGCATCATTCGAAGATCGTCCAGATCGGCCTGCGCTACGGCATGGCGCTGTTCATCGCCTCGGAGGTGATGTTCTTCGCCGCCTTCTTCTGGGCCTTCTTCGACGCCAGCCTCTATACCGACGAGGCCATTCAGGTGCTCCGCGTCGAACACACCGGCGGCGTCTGGCCGCCGGCGGGGACCGAGGTTTTCGATGCCTTCGACCTGCCTTTCCTCAACACCATGATCCTGCTGCTTTCGGGCTGCACGGTGACCTGGGCGCATCATGCCCTTCTCAAGGGCGACCGCCAGGGCCTCCTGCTCGGCCTGTTGCTGACCGTCCTGCTTGGCATCGCCTTCACCGGCGTACAGGCCTACGAATACAGCCACGCGGCCTTCGGCTTCACCGACGGGATCTATTCCTCGACCTTCTTCATG
>JAJFGM010000627.1 GCA_021776145.1 Kiloniellaceae bacterium
GGTCCATCTCCATCTGGTGTGATGGCGTTTCTGACAAGCAGGTCAAGCATCGACGGTCCTTCTTTTCAGCTAGGTGTCATGAACGCTCGCCGCGACGGAAGGGCACCAGCAACGCCTTGGGATAGGTCGCGCGGCGTGCCATGACGACCATCGCCAGGATGCTCAGGATATAGGGCGCCATCAGGAAGAACTGATAGGGAATGAAACCGCCCGCGACTTGCTGGATGCGCACCTGCAGGGCATCGATGCCGGCGAACAGCAGGGCACCGATGAGTGCCTTGCCGGGGCGCCAGGACGCGAAGATGACCAGGGCGACGCAGATCCAGCCGCGGCCGTTGATCATGCCGAAGTAAAAGGCATCGAAGGCGGACATGGTGAGAAAGGCGCCGCCGACGGCCATGAAGGCGCTGCCGACGACGACGGCGCCACAGCGCTCCGCAAGAACGTCGAGGCCCTGGGCCTCGACCGCCAACGGGTTCTCTCCGGCCATGCGCACGGCCAGGCCCAGCGGCGTGCGGTAGAGGCCGTACCAGACCAGCGGGATGACCAGCAAGGCGGCATAGGTCAGGGGCGTCTGCGAGAAGACCGCTTCGCCGAGAACTGGGATCTCCGACAGCAGGGGCACTTCGTAGGGCTGGAACGGCACGATCTTGGGCGGTGTCGTGGCGCTCGGCAACAGCATACGAAAGATGAAGAAGCTGAGCGACGAGGCGAGCAGGGTGATGCCGATCCCGGTGACATGCTGCGATAGTCCCAGATAGACCGTGAAGGCGGCGTGCAGCAGGCCGAAGATGCCGCCGACACAGGCGGCGAAGAGAACCCCGCCCCATAGGTCGCCACCGCTGTAGACCCACATCCAGCCGGCCATGGCGCCCATGGTCATGATGCCTTCGATGCCGAGGTTGAGCACGCCGGCGCGCTCGCAGATCAACTCGCCGAGGGTGCCGAAGATGAGCGGTGTGGCGATGCGCAGGGTGGCGGCCCAGAAGCCGGCGGAGACGAGGATTTCGAGGATGTCCATCGTCGCTCCTCAACCGCGGCGGATGCGGTAGCGCACCAGCATGACGCTGACCAGGATGGCCAGCATCGAGGTTGCCGCCAGCACTTCGGCCATATAGGTCGGAATGTTGACCGCCCGGCTCATGGAATCGGCGCCGACGAAGATGCCGGCCATGAAGATTGCCGAGGCCACGACGCCCAGCGGGTGCAATTGCGCCAGCATGGCCACGGCGATGCCGGCGTAGCCGAAGCCCGGCGACAGGTCGAGCGTTAAGTATCCCTTGAGGCCGGTAACTTCACAGACGCCGGCCATGCCGGCCAGGCCGCCGCTGATCAGGGCGGTGCGGATCACCGTGGCGTTGATGCCGATCCCGGCAAAGGCGGCGCCCGGGACGTTAATCCCGACGGCACGGATTTCGTATCCCCAGACCGTGAAACGCATCATTGCCCACATCAGTACGGCGGCGACCAGGGCGATGACCAGCCCCAGGTGCAAGCGGCTCTTGGCGAGTATCTTCGGCAGCACGCCTTCATCGACAATCGGCGCGGCCTGCGGCCAGCCCAGCGACATGGGGTCCTTCAAGGGGCCTTCAAGCAGGTAGTTGACGAACAGCAGGACGACGAAGTTGAGCAGCAGCGTGGTCACCACTTCGTCGACGCGCAGCCGGTTCTTGAGGATCGCCGGGACCAGCAGCAACGCGCCGCCGGCCAGGGCACCGGCGATGAACAGCAGCGGAATCATCAGGACCGGTGGCAGGACCAGGACGCCGGTGCCCAGAGCGGTCGCGGCCAGGGCTCCCATATAGAGTTGGCCCTCGCCGCCGATGTTCCACAACTTGGCGCGAAAGGCGATGGCGGCGGCAAGTCCGGTAAGGATCAGCGGGGTCGATCGGGTCAGGGTTTCGGTCAACGCAAAACGCGTGCCGACCGCGCCCTTGACCAGCAAGGCATAGGCCGTCAGCGGCGATTCGCCGGCCCAGACGATCAGGCCGGCACAGAGGAGCAGCGCCGAGGCGATGGCGACAATCGGGGCGGCGCCGGCCATCCAAAAGGGAATTTTCTCGCGAGGTTCCAGGCGCATTTTCTAGTTCACGCGACCTCCACATTCCGCTGGCACGTCCTGCTGGCCGCTCATCATCAGGCCGAGTTGACTGATGCTCACGGTCTTGGCGTCGAAGCCGCGTGTCAGTCGTCCGTGATAGATCACCGCGATGCGGTCCGAAAGGGCGAAGAGTTCTTCCAGATCCTCGCTGATCAGCAGCACGCCGGCGCCGGCCTTGCGGGCTTCCAGCAGTTGTCCGTGCACATAGGCGATAGCCCCCTCGTCGAGGCCGCGCGCCGGCTGATTGGCGAGGATAAGCCGCGGCTGGCGCGACAGTGCCCGGGCGAGTATGAGTTTTTGCATGTTGCCGCCCGAGAGCAGCCTGGTTTCGGCGTCGGGACCCGGGCAACGCACGTCGAAGTCGGCGATCTGTTGCGCCGCGCGGGCCTTGGCGGCGGCACCGTCGATGACACCCCAACGCGACACCGGCGCTTGCCGCACGTCCTCGCTGATCAGATTCTCCCAGACCGCCATCTCGCCAATGACACCGCTGCCGTGTCGGTCTTCCGGGATCCGGCCGACGCCGAGCGCCACCAGGCCCGCCGGTGTCGCCTTGCCCATGGCCTGACCGAAAAGGCGGGCCTCGCCGCTATCGGGATGGGCCAGACCGGAGACCAGGTCGGCCAGTGCCACCTGGCCGTTGCCAGAGACACCGGCGATGCCGAGGACCTCGCGGCTGTGCAGGGCCAAGTCGACCTTGTCGAGCAGGGCGCGGCCCTGGTTGTTGCTCACCGAGACCTGGCGCAGTTCGAGGACCGCTTCGCCTGGGTCCAGCGGCTCGGCCTTGGGGCGGGTGACGGCGCGTCCGACCATGGCTTCGGCCAGGCTGTGGCGGTCGGCGTCGGCGGTCTTGACCTCGGCCACCAGGCTGCCGCGCCGCAGCACCACCACACGGTCGCTGATGGCGAGGATTTCCTGCAGCTTGTGGGATATGAATATGATCGACAGGCCACGCGCCACGAGGCGCCGCAGGGTGGAAAACAGGCTGTCGCTCTCTTGCGGCGTCAAGACGGCGGTCGGCTCGTCGAGAATGAGGATTTTGGCCTCGCGGTAGAGCGCCTTGAGAATCTCGACGCGCTGGCGCTCGCCGATCGACAGATCGCCGACCATCGCGTCGGGGTCGACCTCGAGGCCAAAATCCTCGGACATCTCGGCCAGGCGCCGGCGTGCCCTGGCCTCGTTGCTCCAAGGCAACCACAGGGATTCCGTGCCGAGGGTGATATTGTCGAGAACCGTCAGGTTGTCGGCCAGGGTGAAATGCTGATGCACCATGCCGACGCCGGCCGTAATGGCCGCGTCCGGCGAACCCGCCGGCAGGCGCTCGCCGGCGACCTCGACATGGCCCTCGTCGGCGGTGTAGTGGCCAAAGAGGATGTTCATCAAGGTCGTCTTGCCGGCGCCGTTCTCGCCCAGAAGGGCCAGAACCTCGCCCTCGGCCAACGACAGGAAAATCTTGTCATTGGCAAGGAGAGGTCCGAAGCTCTTGGTGATGCCGACCAGACGCAGCAGCCCGGATGCGGCTGCCTCCTCGGTCATGGCGGCCTCACGCATTGGTCGATGGGGTCACGTGATCGACCCGATCAATAGGTCGACTTCGGCTCGTTGTCATTGATCTCGACGGTAAAGGCACCCGACAGGATGTCGGCCTTGACCTTCTCGACCTTGCCCTTGATGTCGTCCGACAGCTTGCTGTCGAACTCGTAATAGGGGGCGAGGGTGGCGCCGCCCTTGGCCATCATCGTCCATTCCTTGTAGTTCGCGGCCTTGAAGCTGCCGGCCTTGACCTCTGCGATGGCATTGTTGATGGCCGACTCCATGTGCCACAGGGCCGAAGTCACCACCACGTCGGTGCCGTTTTCCTCCTTGTTCATGTCGTTGACGTTGCCAAAGGCGACGATGCCCTTGTCGCGCGCCGCGTCGACGACGCCGGCACGTTCGGCATAGAGCACGTCGACACCGGCTTCGATCTGCGCGAAGGCGGCTTCCTTGGCCTTCGGCGGGTCGTACCACGAGCCGATGAAGTTGACCTTGAACTGGACGTCGGGGTTGACCGAGCGGGCCCCGTTCATGAAGGCATGGAACAGGCGGTTGACTTCGCCGATGGGGTAACCGCCGACCATGCCGATCTTGTTGCTCTTGGTCATGGTGGCGGCGATCATGCCCATCAGGTAGCAGGGTTCGTGGATATAGTTGTCGAAGACCGCGAAGTTCTTGCCATGCGGCTCGAAGGGATCGCCCATGAGGAAAGCGACCTCGGGGTAGTCGTCGGCAACGGCACGGGCTTCCTTGCTGATGCCAAAGGCTTCGCCGACCACCAGGCTGACGCCACTATCGGCGTATTCGCGCAGGACCCGCACGTAGTCGGTGTTGGCGACTTTTTCCGAAAAAGCGTACTCGATCTCGCCGGCTTTCTCTGCCGCGAGCAAGGCCAGATGCAGGCGCGCATCCCACTTCTGCTGAATGGGCTGCGTATAGATGCCGGCGACCTTGATCTTGGCGGCATCGGCCTGGGCGCCGGACAGCAAAACGGCCGCCAGCATGGCCAAGGAAAGGGACACTGCCCGGGATAGGTACTTCCACATGTTTAGGCTCCCTGTTTAAGGTTTGATTTTTTATTTCGAACGGAACAATAGAAACAAAAGAATTCGGTAACGCGCAGTTCTATCCGGCCCAGAAAATGGGAGTTCTTGTCTGCGCAAAATTTTTTGCAAGTGTGCGGCCGCTCCCCCCAGTTTGGCGTTGTTCAGAACCTAGCAGAATGTTGACCAACTGGTCAACAATTGGCGATTCTTTCGGTTTTTGCGAAAATCCCGTCGAAGCCAAGCTCGCCGGCCAACAGCTTACGGCGCTCAGAACTTTTGAATCAAGAGAACGCCGGAAAAGATCAGGACGATGCCGAGCAGGCGCCAAACGTTGATGCCATGTTCGGCATAGCCGATCAATCCGAAGTGGTCGAGCGTCACCGAGACCAGCATCTGTCCGGCGACCACCGTCGCGACCATGGCCGTGGCGCCCAGTTTGGGGGCCAGAAACACCATCGAGGCGACGTAAAAGGCGCCCAGCGCGCCACCGCTGAACCACAGCCACGGCGGAAGCGACGGCAGGATGGCGAGGCCGCCGAGAGGAACCCGGATGACCAGGACAAAGGCCAGCAGGCAAGCCGTGCCGACGGCGAAGGAAACCAGCGCCGCCATCGTCGGATGCCCGGTCGAGCGCGCCAGAATGGCGTTGACCCCGGCTTGCATCGGCAATACGGCGCCAGCCAGCAGCGCATTGAAGAACAGCAGTATGGTGGGCATGGCAATCTCAGAGGACAGAGATCAGATGACAGGGATCAAAACGAAGCTGTTCGGATCTGTCCTCTGTCCTCTGCTCTCTGCCCTCTGATTTCAGATTTCTGTTAACGGCCCGTATGTTTCCGGACGACGGTCGCGATAGAATTGCCACAGATTGCGGACTTCGCGCACCTTGTCCATCTCCATGTCGGCGACGACGAGTTCGTCCTTGTCCTCGCTGGCTTCGACCAGGAACTCGCCGCGCGGGTCGACGACGTAGCTGCTGCCGTAGAATCGACCGATGTTCCATGGCGCTTCCGTGCCGACGCGGTTGACGGCGCCGATGAAGACGCCGTTGGCGACGGCCGAGGCCGGCTGTTCCAGCTTCCACAGGTACTGGCTGAGGCCGGCCACGGTGGCCGAGGGATTGACGATGTATTCGGCGCCGGCCAGCGCCAGGGCTCGCCAGCCCTCGGGGAAATGGCGGTCGTAGCAGATGTAGACACCGAGTTTGCAATAGGCCGTCTGGAACAGCGGCCAGCCCGAGTTGCCGGGCTTGAAGAAGAACTTCTCGTAGAAACCGGCGACCTGCGGGATGTGGGTCTTGCGGTACTTGCCCAGATACGTCCCGTCGGCGTCGATGACGGCGGCGGTGTTGTAGTAGACGCCGGTGATCTGTTCCTCGTAGATCGGCACGACGATGACCATGGAATGTTTCTTGGCGTATTCCTGCATCAGCTTGACGGTCGGGCCGTCGGGGATCTTTTCGACGGCGCCGTACCACTTGGCGTCCTGGCTTGGACAGAAGTAGGGCTGGGTGAAGACCTCCTGAAAGCAGAGCACGTTGACGCCGGCGGCGGCGGCCTGCTCGATGTAGGGAATGTGCGCTTCGACCATGGCATCCCGGATCTTTTCCGGACTGTCCGAGGTGTCACCCTTCAGGGACATCTGTATCAAACCCGCCTTGACGATTGCCATTCCGGCCTCCCTGACTTTATTGGTGAGTTCCTAACGCGCGAGAACCTTGACCATTTGGTCAAGGAGCGTATCAGCGCCGTGGCGTCAGGCAAGCGCAAATCGCGGTCCCATCGGCTCTTGCGTGCGTGCCGTTGTCCGAGAAACAAATTGACCGAACGGACAGGTTTCCGTGATGATGAGGGCTGGGAAACGACGGACCGGGAACCGCAAACCCGAAGGTTGGAGCAGAGGAGAGGCAAGACATGAGCATCCTGATTCGCGGGGGCACGGTGGTGACCGCCGATCGCAGTTTCCGGGCCGATGTGCTGACCGACGGCGGCGTGATCG
>JAJFGM010000628.1 GCA_021776145.1 Kiloniellaceae bacterium
CAGGCGGCGATGGCCAAGCTCTTCGCCTCCGAGATGGCCGAAAGCGTGGCTTCCGATGCCATCCAGATTCATGGTGGCTACGGCTATATGAACGACTATGCGGTCGAGCGCATCTACCGCGATGTGCGGGTATGCCAGATCTATGAGGGCACTTCCGATATCCAGCGACTGGTCATCTCGCGGCAGATCGCCGCTGAAGACTCCTAGCGCGGATCGAAACGGAAAGAGGACAGGACGTAGGCATGACCGCGGCGATCGACTTTTATTTTGATTTTTCCAGCCCATACGGCTACCTCGCCGCGTTGGAGATCGACGCCCGCGCGGCGCGGCATGGCAGGGCGGTTGATTGGCGACCCTTTCTGCTGGGGGTTGCCTTCGGCACGACCGGCAGCGAACCATTGCTGCAAATCCCGCTCAAGGGCGACTACGCCCGCCATGACCTGCTGCGCACGGCACGTCGGCTGAACGTGCCTTTCACTCTTCCCGCGGTTTTTCCCTTCATGTCGCAGGCCGCCTGTCGCGCCTATTACGTCATAGCCGATGCGGATCCGCCTGCGGCGAAGGCTTTGGCTAAGCGCCTTTACACCGCGGCTTTTGGCGAGGGAAGAGATATCGCGCCGGTGGCAACGGTGGTCACCGAAGCTGCGGCCCTGGGCCATGATCCGGACGCGCTCGCCGCGTCTCTTCGCGATCCGGACGTCAAGGAACGATTGCGCGCCGAGGTCGATGCGGCCATTGCCAAAGGCGTTTTCGGTTCGCCGACCTTTGTAGTCGATGGCGAAGTTTTTTGGGGCCATGATCGGCTCGACGATCTTGAACGTTGGCTGGACAGCGGCGGCTGGTAGAGGCGCCAACGGCAGCTTCAGCCCCCCAATTGGCTGGCGACGCGAAGCCCTTCTGATCGTTCAATGCCCCAGCGGCCGTTGCGCCAACAGCGGCGGTTGGGACCGGTTCGGCGGGAATGCCTCCCATCCCGCCGCACCTTTCACCGCCCAGCGCGTGTCACGGAATATCGAAAATGAGCATCCGCAACCTCGACAGTCTGTTCAAGCCAAGATCGATCGCCTTGATCGGCGCCAGCAAAAGTCCGTCTTCGGTAGGAGCGGTTCTGGCCCGGAACCTTTTTCGCGGTGGCTTCGAGGGACCAATCATGCCGGTCCATCCGAAACATCAGCATATTCACAGCGTGACCGCCTACCCGGATGTGGCCAGCCTGCCGATGGCGCCGGAGCTTGCAGTGATCGCGACACCGCCCGATACGGTTCCCGGCCTGATTGCCGCCCTCGGAGAACGGGGCACCAAGGCCGCCGTTGTCATCACCGCCGGCTTCGGGGAGGGTGCGCGCGCCGAAGGTCATGCGCTGCGCCAGGCCATGTTGGACGCCGCCAGGCCTAACATGTTGCGGGTCGTTGGCCCCAACTGCCTTGGCATAATGGTTCCCGGGAGCAACTTGAACGCCGGCTTTGCCGCGGCGGCACCGATGCCCGGACATCTGGCCTTCGTCACGCAGTCCGGAGCGATTGTCGCCTCTGTCCTTGATTGGGCGGCCGGCCGGGGCATCGGTTTCTCCCATCTTGTTTCGCTCGGTGGAATGGCGGACGTCGATTTTGGCGACATGCTCGACTATCTGGCCAACGACCGCGGGACGCGGGCGATCCTGCTCTACATTGAGGCGGTGACCCACGCGCGCAAGTTCATGTCGGCGGCACGGGCGGCGGCGCGTATGAAGCCGGTTATCGTCGTAAAGGCCGGCCGACATGCGGAAGGGGCACGCGCTGCCGCTTCGCACACCGGTGCCTTGGCCGGTCTCGATGTGGTTTATGAAACGGCGATTCGACGTGCCGGCATGTTGCGGGTCTACAGCCTGGAAGAGCTTTTCGATGCCGTGGAGACTCTCAGCCGCGAAGCCATGCCGAGTGGCGATCGCCTGGCGATCGTCACCAACGGCGGCGGCATGGGAGTTCTGGCGACCGATGCCTTGATTGACGTGGGCGGCAATCTGGCGCCGCTTTCGGTGGAGACGATTGCGGCGCTCGACGCCGTACTGCCGCCAACCTGGTCGCGGGCCAATCCGCTCGACATCATCGGCGACGCCTCGGGTCAACGTTATGCCCAGACTCTCGGCATCCTTTTTGACGACCCCGATATCGACGCCGTTCTCGTGCTCAATTGCCCAACTGCGGTGGCCTCGGGGGTCGACGCGGCCAAGGCCGTGATCGGGTCCCTGTCGCCGCGCCAGCGGACTCCGGTGTTGACGAGTTGGGTCGGCGGCAGCACGGCAAGGGATGCGCGGCGGCTGTTTTCCGACGCCGGTCTTGCGACCTATGACACGCCCACCCAGGCGGTGCGGGCCTTCATGCATATGGTGACTTACCGCCGCAATCAGAAAATCCTGACCGAAACGCCGGCCGCCATTCCCCAAGCCTTTACGCCAGACAAGCAGGCGGCGCGTCGGATTGTCACCCAGGCCCTGGAAGAGGGGCGCGATTTATTGAACGAGTTCGAGGCCAAGGAACTACTCAGCGCCTATAAAATTGCCGTGGTCGCGACGCGCGTTGCCAAGGATGCCAGGGAAGCCGCCACGTTCGCCGCCGAAATAGGCGGCTCGGTCGCCTTGAAGATCGTCTCGCCGGATATCACCCACAAGACCGACGTGGGCGGCGTGGCGCTTGAACTGGTCGGCCCGCGGGCGGTCCACGACGCGGCGCTCGCAATGGCCGAGAGAATCGCGGCCCGCCAGCCCGCAGCCCGGATCGAGGGGTTTGCGGTCCAGCCGATGATTCGCCGACCCGGTGCCTTCGAGTTGATCCTGGGTGTCGTAGAGGATCCGCAATTCGGGCCAATGCTGGTCATCGGTCAGGGTGGCACGGCGGTCGAAATCGTTGACGACACCGCTTTCGCCCTACCGCCGCTCAACATGCGCTTGGCGAAAGAGGCAATTTCTCGGACCCGTGTCTCGCGCCTGCTCGCGGGTTACCGGGGTTTTCCGGCGGCGGATTTGGACGCCATCGCGCTGACCATGATCAAGCTGTCGCAATTGGTGATCGACTTCGCCGAATTGAAGGAGCTGGACATCAACCCGCTGCTTGCCGACGAATTCGGTGTCGTCGCGCTGGATGCGCGGGTTCGGGTGGCGGCGACCGCCGAGGCGCCGGAAAATCGTTTGGCGATTCGCCCCTACCCGAACGATCTCGAGGAAGAAATCCAGCTTGTCGACGGCCGAGGCTTGGTGTTACGGCCCGTGATACCCGAAGACGAACCCGCGCTTCAGGCCGGTTTTGCCCACTTGACTCCGGAAGAAGTGCGCTTGCGCTTCTTTGTCCCGATGAAGACCTTGTCTCACGTGCAGGCTGCTCGTTTTACCCAGATCGACTATGACCGGGAGATGGCGTTGGTACTGACCGAGGCCGGTATCCCCGGTACCAAGGAGATATTCGGCGTCGTGCGGATTTTCGCGGATCCGGACAACGAAAAGGCGGAATTCGCCATCATCGTGCGAGGCGACATGACGGGTCAGGGGCATGGCCGACCCATGATGCAAAGGATTATCGACTATTCACGCCGGCGGGGAATCGGTGAGATTTTCGGTGAAGTCCTACGTGAGAACAAGGCCATGCTTGGACTCTGTCGGGACTTGGGGTTCGATAGCGCAAGCCATCCCGACGAGCCGGATCTGCGGCGCGTGAGCTTGAAGCTGCAGGACAGGGAACTGACTGATTGATAGCCTAAGGCCCAACGCGATCGCGGTCGCCGACCAGGCGGGACTGTCCACAGGCCCTAAACCTTGGCGCCGCGCCTGCTCAAGTCGGCGGCCGAGTTCTGCGCCGGGACCTTGCATAGGCGCTCGCCGTGACTTGTTCGATAGTGTCCGATTACATCTGCGGTGCCGCTGCATCACTTGCGCCTCCAAGACAATCCAGGTATACCGCCTGGGTAAATTTTTTTCGGTTGTGCCGCAGTGGCTTAGTTGCCGCAATGGCGATGGGCCGAGTTCAGCGATCTTGCCAGAGGGGGCCGCCAGCATGAAGGTTAAGGGACTGATCTTTGGGGCTTGTACCGTTGTTGCACTCGGCCTTGCGACACCGGCCAGCGCCTTGGTATTCAACGTACCCGGCACGAGCAACAACGCCGGGCCTTTCGGCAGCGTCTTCGATACCCGTTCGGCGGGTGATGAAAAGAACGCCGGTACGGCCTTCAACCAAGGTCTCTACGCTGGCTATTCCGAGCTCTCGGATGCGCGCGGTGGGACGTTCTTGCATCCGATTCACGACTATCCTGATTCCGAGTTGTTCAATTACAAAGCCCGGACTGCCGGACGCAACGCTTCGACTGCCCCAGATGAGCCGATGGACCGCGATCTTAGCGATGCCGACGCGACGATGTTCCAAGAGGCAATCGAGCGTTTGCGGGACGGATTTGATCGCGGTGGCCGCATCGAGGCACCGGGACCGGCGGCGCGGGCGCAGGTCAGCTACGACTGCTGGATCGAAGCTGTGGAAGACGGCCGGAGTGGCGATAGCGAACGTTGCAAACAGGCTTTCGAGGTCGCGATGGGCGAGGTCGAGGCGAGGTCAAACTACCGCCTGACCGAGCTTGCCTACGGAACGCCGGAGCCGGCGGCGCCGATGGCAACGGCGGCGGCGGCACAGCCCAGCAATTACATGGTTTACTTCGGCTTCGACAGTTCCGATCTGACCGCCGAGGGCCGCGCCGTGCTTGACGCTGCGATTGTGGCGGCGCAGGCCAATCCGGGGGCTCAAGTGCGGATGACCGCGCATGCCGATAGTGCCGGGCAAGCGGCGTACAATCAGGCGCTCTCCGAACAGCGCGCTACAAGCGTGATCAGCGGCTTGATCATTGGCGGTGTCGATCGCGGGCGTATCACTTCGGAGCCCGTTGGCGAAACCCGGCCGATGGTACCGACCGGCGACGGCGTGCGGGAACCGCTCAACCGTGTGGTCGAAATCGATCTGCTTTGAGTATCGGTCCGGCCGAGGGGCCGGTGTAACGGAAATGCCCGGGCCATTGGCC
>JAJFGM010000629.1 GCA_021776145.1 Kiloniellaceae bacterium
AGCGCGAGCGTGAAGACGATCAGCAGCATCGCCGGCTCGGCCAGCGACGCGATCATCACTTCCCGACTCGAACCGATGCCGCCGAAACTTGTACCCACGTCCATGCCGGCAAGAGCCAGGAAGAAGCGGGCGCTCGCCAGCAGCGCCGTCAGTGCGATGAGATCTGCGGTCCAGCTGAAGATCAGGCCGGCGGCACAGGTCGGCACGAGCGCGGCCGCGACCCAAATTGCCGCGAAGATCAGGTACGGCGTTACGCGGAACAACCAGGACGCGTTCTCGGCAAGCACGACTTCCTTGCGCAACAGTTTCGCGAGATCGCGATAGGGCTGAAACAGCGAAGCGCCGCGCCGCCGCAAAAGCCGCGCTTTCACTTTGCGCACAAAGCCGGTCAAGAGCGGTGCCAGGAGGAGCACCGTGGCCATCTGCGCTCCTTGCACGAGAAGATCGAAAATCACTGCCATATCGCGAGCAAAAGAAGAAGCGATACGAGGGCCAGGAAAACGAGGCTCAGGTATCGCCGGATTGTCAGAAATTGCAGGTGGTTGAGGTGGTCGGCGGCAAAATTCACGGCAGTGGCAACCGGCGCATAGAGGGTACCCCAGATCAGGTCCTTCAAGTCGACCTTCAGGCGTGCCGGCCGTACATCGCCCGGTGCTGGCATATCGACCTGTTCGCGCGCCTGAAATACGAGGGTGCCGAAGACGCGACGGATCGGCTGCGCGAAACTGCCTGCTGTGTATTGCGTGACCGGGCTTGGATTGGGAAAACCACAGTCCCAGGCCGGGGCGCGACGCAGGGCGTTGGAAGCGAACCGGTGGATGATGTAAACGGCGAAGGACGCAGAGAATAAAATGAAGAGAAATACGAGAATGCCGTTGTAGGAGCTGTGACTTTTGGCGATGGGAACAATGGTGAGCCACGGCAAGCCGGTCTGCAGCGGCAAGCGCTCACTCACAACGGCGAGGGTCACAGGCGACAGGCTGTCCATGACAAGGCCCGGCAGAACGCCCGCAAGCAGGCATAGGGATGCAAGGAGGAACATTGCGACCAGCGAGAAGCGATCCACTTCCTTGGCGTGCTCCGCCGCAGCCGTTCTCGGTCGCCCCAGGAAAGTGATGCCGAATGCCTTAACAAAACAAGCCGCGGCTAGCGCGGCGGACAGCGCCAATAAGCCACCGACCGCGGGCACCATGATTCTAAGGCCCCATTGCGGCAGTTGCGGGCTTTGCAGGATTGCTTGAAACGTCAGCCACTCGGAGACGAAGCCATTCAACGGCGGCAACGCGGATATGGCCACGCAGCCCACGAGGAAAGCGAAGCTTGTATAAGGCATGCGATGAATGAGCCCGCCCATGTGTTCCATGTCGCGCTCGCTCGTAGCCATCAGAAGGGCGCCGGCGCCGAAAAATAAGAGGCTCTTGAAAAGCGAATGATTGAAGACATGAAACAAGGCTGCAGTCATCGCCAGCGCGGCGGCCAAGCCCATGTCGTTCGCTTGAAACGCGAGAGCGAGACCGAGGCCGATAAAGATGATGCCGATATTCTCTACGGTGTGATAGGCGAGCAGGCGCTTCAGATCGTGCTGCATCAGGGCATAGAGTACGCCAAGTACCGCGGTGGCGCCGCCAAGCGCGAGGACGATCATGGCCGCCCACCAAGTGGGCTCGCCCACCAAGTCGAATAGGATGCGCACGAAAGCGTAAACGGCGACTTTGGTCATGACGCCGCTCATCAAGGCCGAAACATGACTCGGTGCTGCCGGATGTGCGAGCGGCAGCCAGACGTGAAGAGGCACCAGTCCGGCTTTCGAGCCGGCGCCGAGCAGCACTAATGCCAGAACGGTCGCCGCGATACCGGGCGCATGTTCCGCGGCGCGTATTGCTGCAAAGCCGTAGGCGCCTTCGTGCCCCGCGAGTAGGCCAAATGCAAGCAACAAGGCAAAGGTGCCGAAGCTTGCCATGACCAGATAAATGTAGCCGGCGCGGACATTTTCGCGGACCCGATGGTGCGCCATGACAAGCGCCCAGGAAGAGAGCGACATAAACTCCCAAGACAACAAGAAAGTATAGGCGTCGTCTGCCAGTACGACTAGGTTCATCGCGGCGAGAAATACCGGGAAGAACGGCAGCACTCGCTGCGGTGCTTCCTCGTGGCGTCCGTAACCAATCCCATAGAGGCTGGCAGTCATGCCGCCCAGATTGATGACAATCAGGAAAAATGCGGCTAGCGCATCCAAATGAAAATGCGCGCCGAGCCACGGCATCCCAAGTGGCAGTGTCAAATTCGAAGGTTCACCGGCAGCCCCGAAGAGGTGCGTGCCGGCAACGACGAGGGCAATGCCTGATATTCCTAAGCTTGCACCATAGGTCATGCGATGGAAATGGGGCACTCGGCCGAGTGCAACAGATACGATCCCGACGCCGAGCAGGGCCGCAATACACCACAACCCTATGACGACGGGCACCGTCGCGACTCCCTCAAATCGGTCGCCGCGGTGTCGCGGCGGCACTTTCCCGGAGAAGTTTGCTGGCTTCCGGCCGGTCCCTCAACCGGACCCCACGCCCAACTCCGAGGCTCGCCGCATCCTCGCCAATCAGTTCAATTCCGGCAGAGTCCAACCCGGCGATCAGTTTCATCAACGAGTCCACATTTCCGCGGATGACCCCGTCGCTGGCCTCCATGCGCTGGATGGTTGGCACCGAAAGACCTGAAATCTCAGCCAGTTGGCGTTGGTCGACTCCGAGAAGCGCGCGGGCTGCGCGCAATTGAGGAGCGGATATCATGTTTTATACATCATTTATTGACTTTTGGATATGAATAAGGCTGTATAAATGTTATTAAACAATGTTTCAAGCATTGATATTGAGATCTGTGCGTCTAGCGAACTTTGGAGAGGGGTCGATCGAGAATTCAGGCGCTTTGAAAGGCAAAGGCTGCGGCGTTGAGAACACGAGAGTTGTACGGGCAGTATCACGGCCTGATTGACGATTTGGCGTGGAGCGCCATGCCAGGGAGTGATTGGCCGGCAGGCCTGAAGTCCTGCGCCGAGCGTTTCGAGAGCGAAGTTGAAGGGTTGGACTCCACAAGTGTCGAGGTTTTGCGCCGTGACCTCTGTGTGCAGTTCGAGCACGAAGCCCCGCACAGCACTCGGCCCCTTGCGCGGATGATCCTGTTTGTCGCAGTCAAACGCCTCGAACCGATTTAGCTGCCGACTGACTGGTTCAGCCGCAGTGACGCTCCGCCAGTTTCGCTAGCCAAAGCGAAAGGGCTTTCGTCGTCAAAACAGTCGTGACGGAGAGGCAAAAGACCACACGTGATGTTTTTCAGTCAGTCAGCGAATTGGGCATGGAAGCCGTCCAGAAAATTGTCGGACCTGGTCGTCGGTCGTCGTGTCACGTGAAGAACACCGACGATCAGGAATGAACCGCCGAACTGATATAGCCCCGAAAACCGCCCGGACTGTCTGAAGCAACAATTGTGAAAATCGCTGTCGACGGCTCCTGTAAGTTCGTCGGACGGAATGTTTGACAGGCCGAGGCATGCAGAATGTCCAATTCTGAATGATCACCGTTCACCAGCTGTGCAACGAATTCGGCGAGGTCACGATTTTGTGTAGCCGCGCGACCGGGTCTTTTATTTATTGCCAAGGAGGAAGCCTTCAGAGCGAAGCCGACAGCCACGGTGTCAGCCTGGCATCGTATGTCCACGCGATCCACGGTCTCCTCATTCAGAGCGGCGCCAAGGACGTCCTGCTGATCGGTTGCGGCGGTGGAACGCTGGCAACGATGCTCTCGTTTGGCGACGTTTGCGTAACGGTTATCGATGTGAATCCGATGTCGGTCATCCTGGCCAAGAAATACTTTTCGTTGCCAGATAGTGTTTCTTTTCACTTAGGGGATGGCGATGCGTTTCTCAGAGAGACCGACTTGACGTATGACGCCATCGTTGTCGATGCCTTCATTGGCAACAAGGTCCCGGACCATTTCCAATCGGAGAATTTTCTTAGGACCGCCCGCAAGCAACTCAGTCCTTCTGGCTTGGTCCTCTTCAACGTGCACCTCAGCCATGACTTCGACCCGCAAGCAGATTTGGTAGGGATGGCTATGGAGGACGCCGGCCTGGCAGTTCGAATTCTCGATGCGCCCGGTGTCTTGAAACGCAACGCGATTGTCCTCGGTGGGGCTGTCGCGGCACTCAGGAAACCGGACCTTACGATCATGCCGGAGCATTCGGCCGAATTGATAGCCGAACAACTGGCTTGGATGAGCTTACGGCCGTGCCGAAACCGGAGCGACAACCGAGGATGAGACGATGAGGAACACAGAACGTCGGTCTCGCTTAGACGCCCAAAGATCGCCTGAGGTGACGGCATTGTACGACTGCACCCGCGACCCTAAGAAAATTGGTCGGCTAAATGGGAGTTTCTTGGATGGCCATCGCGGCTTTATTGAGCACCAAGACGATGTTGTGGTTGTTCCAGATACGGTGCTGAACCCCCAGATTGAGATTTGCCATACCCCCGTCATTCACTTTTTGTATGGTCTTTCACCAATTTGGATGTTGAGTGGCGTCAACGAGCCAAAATTCTCGGCGCTGTTGGATACCGATGATGTCTTAACGGAATTCCGGCTCGGTCACCGATGACGCGTAAATTGAATTCGCTCTTGAATAGGGTAAGCGCGGCAACTGGGCGAGACACTGAACTCGATCAGGCCTTGGCCAAAACGCTGGATGCCGCACCAGGCAAGCATTCGATTCCACCGTACACCTCGTCGGTGGATAGTTGCCTTCAGCTCATCGGGCGCGATTTGCCGGGATGGCACTGGCATGTTGGTTACGGACCAACGGGAATAATGCCCTATGCCTCTGTCATTCAAGGGGAAGAGCGGTTCGTAGCAACGGCCGCCACTGTTCCGCTCGCCCTGTTGTCGGCTCTGCTCGAAGCAAGAATTTCCCAAGCCAAAGGCTTGTCTGAATCATGATGGGGGCGAGGGGCGACCTATTGGGAGATCACTTGTAGCGATCCCGTCAGGGCAAGAACCGACGCTTTTTTTTGCTTCGCCGCTCTTGTCTCTTACTCTTCCAGGACATAGCCGCCCGGCGCATCGCATGGCGGCGCAAAGCCGGCCGTGGCCTTGCCCATATCGGGAGGCTTAACCTGATCGCCCGAGTGCCTGGCTGGCCACGTCGGCCACCACGAGCCGTCGCGCTCTTTCGTGGTGGCGAGCCACTCATCGTGCGCCATATAGGGTTCGCCTTCGCGTTTGGTGGCGATACGATGGTGACGGCGGAGGTGGCCGGGCTCGCTGATGATGCCTGCATTGTGTCCGCCACTGGTCAGAAGGAACGTCACATCGGTATTTGAAAGCAATTTGATCTTGTAGTCGGATTTTCAGGGCACGACGTGGTCTCCCTCGGCGCCGACGGCGAAAATAGGAACGCGGATGTTGGTCAGCGCGACTGGCTTATCGCCAACGTAATACCGCCCTTCGGCCAAGTCATTCTCAAGGAACAGACTTCTCAGATATTCCGAGTGCATCCGGTAGGGTAGGCGCGTCGCGTCCGCACTCCAGGCCATGAGATCGATCATCGGTGTGCGCTCGCCCATCAGGTAGTCGTGCACAATGCGCGATCAGATCAGGTCGTTCGAGCGTAGCAACTGAAGGGCCCCGGCCATTTGCTTGGTATCGAGGTAACCCTGGTCCCACATCAGGTCTTCCAGATAGGCAACTTGGCGCTGGTCGGTGAACAACATCAGCTCGCCGGCCTCGGTGAAGTCCGTTTGCGCGGCGAACAGCGTCACCGACTTGAGCCAGTCCTTGCCGTCGCGGCCGAGCGCCGATGCCGAGATCGTCGGCAACTTGCTTGATCGTGCGCCCGCTTGTCTGCGGCAGACGCACGGCCTCTCGTTTGAATTGATCCGTGAATGTTCGTTGTACTCGCTGGCTCATGAGGTCCCCCTGATCAGCTTACGCTACCAAAAGTCCCTCCACTTTTCCCGGGCAAGTCCAGTGGGGCGTTTTCAATGCAAGGAGCGTCACCCGACTGCCGCGGCACGATGGGGCCTTTCAGTCCATCCAGTCGTAGTGTGTCGCCAAGCGCAGAAATGCGTTGTAGGCCGGCGAAAAACGCCGGCCGGCGACGGTTACCAATTCGATGTGACGCGTGACCTCCGGCTCGACGACCAGGCGTGTCGACAGACCCTGCAGGAAAGGCGTGAATTCGGGCATGAAAGCGACGCCCATGCCGGCCAGGATCATGCCCTGGATCCAGTCTTCGCGGGGACTCTGATGGCGGATACGAAGCTCGGCGCCCGCCGCTTCAAGGCACTTGTGCAGGAAATCGATATGCTCGCAGGTCGTGCGTCGCAGATAATACTCCTGGTCCATTTCCGCCATCGGAACAACATTCAATTTCTGAAACCGGTGGCCGGGTGGAAAGGCCACGACAAAGCGCTCTTCGTATAATTGCAGGCGGTTGCAGCGCTCCGGCAAGTTGTCGGGAATTCCCAACATCGCCGCTTCCAGTTCGCCGTCCAGCAACCGCTCGGCGAAGTTCTTCGGCCCGGCTTCATGCAGTTGCAGGTCTACGCCGGGGGGGCATTCCTGAAAACGTCGGAAAAGGCCGACCAGGCGCCGCGGTCCGATGGTGTTCATCACCCCGAGCCGGAGCGGCGCGTTCTCCAACTCGGAAAATTCCTTCGCCCGTTCCTTGGCCTCTGTAACCCCGTCCCAGATTTGCTGCAGAACCGGTGCCATCTGGCGTCCCAGCTCCGTCAAGCTCGCCGGGCTTCGGTCGCGATGGAACAGCAACCCGCCAAGCTCTTCTTCAAGCTTTTGCGTGGCCCGGGTCAGCGCCGGCTGTGAGACGTTGCACTGCGCGGCGGCCTTGGTGAAATTCAAGGCATCGCTGACGGCAAGAAAATATCGAATCTGGTGGATCTCCATGACCGTCCTTTCTCGCTGCCGCTCCGATACTCCGATCAGGCAGCCGGTGGCTTGCCGATTTCGTCAAGGATCTCTGGATCTCAATCGCTGTTGAAGACCGATAGTCCTGGATTATCAATTCGATGACCAGACGGCATTTCTAACGCCACGGGCCGACCCCTATCCTGCGCTATATGCCGGGCGAGGACCGACCTTTCCCAACCGCCCATTTCCAGAATGTCCACAGACCCTAATCGAGCCCTGGAGCTACGCTCAGAGGGGTCTTGTCGGAAAGGAAGAGAAAATGTCTGAAATGTTGCCTGATTTCGCCGTCTCGATACTAACCATCGCCACCTCCCTCTTCGTCTTTGGACTTGGTTCGGCGGTCCTGGTGGTTTCCGTTCTCTATGTTTTGGACGTTACGCAGACTAGGCACGCGATCCGTCGCAACTATCCGGTGATCGGTCGCTTGCGCTACGTTTTCGAACACCTGGGCACTTTTTTCCGGCAGTATTTCTTTGCCATGGACCGCGAGGAAATGCCGTTCAATCGCGAGCAGCGAAGCTGGGTCGATCGTGCCTCCAAGAACGTCGACAGCACGGTGGCCTTTGGCTCGACCCGGGATCTGAAACCGCGGGGGACGGTACTGTTCGTCAACTGCCCATTCCCAACCCTCGAGCAAGATGCCGCGCCAACGCAAGGCGTCACCATTGGTCCGGCATGCCGCACGCCCTATCGCACCGACAGTCTTTTCAATATTTCGGGTATGAGCTTCGGCGCCATCTCGAAACCGGCGGTGCTCGCGCTGTCGAATGGCGCGCGCATGGCCGGGTGTTGGATGAACACCGGTGAGGGCGGGTTGTCGCCCTATCACTTGGAGGGCGGCGGCGATATCGTCTTCCAGATTGGGACCGCGAAATACGGCGTGCGCAATCGCGACGGCAATTTGAGCGACGAGAAATTGCGTGAGATCGCGGCCCACGATCAGGTCAAGATGTTCGAGTTGAAGATGAGCCAGGGCGCCAAACCCGGCAAGGGCGGCATCCTGCCCAGTGGCAAGGTCACGCCGGAGATCGCCGCCATCCGCGGCATCGACGTCGCGCGGGATTCGATCAGCCCCAATCGTCACGTGGATATCAATAGCGCCGACGACCTGCTCGATATGATCGAACGGGTGCGCCGCGTCACCGGATAACCGGTCGGTTTCAAGGCGGTCATCGGCGCATACGGCTGGCTTGAGCGCCTGTTTGAAGAGGTCCATCGCCGTGGCATCGATAGCGCGCCCGACTTCATCACGGTCGACAGCGCCGAAGGCGGTACCGGCGCCGCGCCGATGAGCCTGATCGATCACATGGGCCTGCCCATCACCGAAAGCCTGCCGCTGGTGGTCGACAAAGTTGTTGAATTCGGCCTGCGCGAGCGCATCAAGATCGTCGCTTCAGGCAAGCTAATCACGCCGGCGGAAGTAGCCTGGGCGCTTTGCGCCGGCGCCGATTTCGCGGCCTCGGCACGCGGCTTCATGTTTGCCCTTGGCTGCATCCAGGCCCTGCAATGCAACAAGAACAGTTGCCCGACAGGGATCACCACCCACGACCCGCGCCTGCAACGCGGCCTCGACCCGGCGGACAAGGCGGTGCGCATCAAGAATTACGTCAAGAACATGGTGCAGGAGGTCGGTGTAATTGCCCATGCTTGCGGCGTCGACGAACCGCGCCGGCTGCGCCGCTATCATGCCCGGATGGTCACCGCCGAAGGCCGTTCCGAGCCGCTCGATGTGGTCTATCCTGTTGCTGGTGCGAGGGCTACGACTGACGAATCGTCGGGCGGCGCCGATTTCGCGACGGCCGCGGAGTGATTGGGACGCTTCCGCGGTTCAATCGAAACCACCCCCGCCGCGCCGCTAATTCCGCAACAGACGCTTATCGCAGGGAAGCCCTATTTATGGATATAGTGACCGAGACGAGATTGACCGCCGCGATGAAGGATGCCGACATGAAAGCCTCTGATCTTTTCGTAAGATGTCTCGAGGCCGAGGGAGTGACCCACATCTATGGGGTGCCCGGCGAAGAGAATGCCGACTTGATGATCTCCTTGCTCGACAGCAGTATCGAATTTGTCCTCTGCCGTCACGAACAGGCCGCCGCGTTCATGGCGGACACTTACGGCCGGCTGACCGGCAGGCCGGGCGTATGCTTGGCCACCCTGGGCCCCGGAGCGACCAATCTGGTGACCGGTATCGCCGATGCCAATATGGACCGGGCGCCGGTGGTTGCCATCATCGGCCAGGCCTCGACAAAGCGCTTGCACAAGGAAAGCCACCAAAACATGGATGCGATCGGCATGTTCGCGCCGATCACCAAATGGGCGCACGCCATCTCCAATGGAGAAACCATCCCCGAGGTGCTGCGCAAGGCCTTCAAGCTATCGGCGGCGGAGAAACCCGGTGCCTGCGTCGTCGAGCTGCCCGAGGATATTGCCAAGGCCGATGTCGGCGCCCGCGTCATGGTGCCGCACAAGACGCGTCGCCCGGCCGCCGATCACAAGGCGGTGGCCAGCGCGGTGGATCTGATCGCGGCGGCGCGGCGGCCGATGATCCTCGCCGGCAACGGCGCCCTGCGCAAGCGGGCGGCAAAGCAGCTTCGGCGGCTGGCGCACAAGACCGGCATCGGCGTGGCCAACACCTTCATGGGCAAGGGCGCGGTTTCGAGCGAAGATCCACACTGCCTGTTCACGGTCGGCCTGCAGGGACGCGATCATGTCAATTGCGCCATCGATCAAGCCGACACCGTCATCGTCGTCGGTTACGACCTGGTGGAATACGCGCCGGAGTTCTGGAACCGCGAGGGCGGAAAGACGATCATCCACATCGACTTCGATCCGGCCGAGATCGACAGCGATTATCCGGTCGCCCTGGATGTCGTCTCCGACGTCGCCGATGCCCTGTGGCAGATCAACGAAGAACTGAACCGGCGATTCGAGGGGCGCTTGCCGTTGTTCGACATTGCCGAGCGGCACAACTTGCGCGAGACCATTCGCGAGGATCTCGAAGCCGAAGCAGCGGACACCGCTTTTCCGGTCAAGCCGCAGCGCATTGTCTGCGATCTGCGCAAGGCGCTTGGGCCCAACGACATCCTGCTGTCGGACGTCGGGGCGCACAAGATGTGGCTGGGCCGCTACTACCAATGCATTGAGCCCAATACCTGTTTGATCTCGAATGGGTTCTGCACAATGGGCTTCGCCCTTCCGGGCGCCATCGGGGCGAAAATCGCCTACCCGGAACGCCGCATCCTGGCGGTCTGCGGGGACGCCGGGTTCCTGATGAACGTGCAGGAACTGGAGACCGCGGTGCGCCTCAAGCTCAATATCGTCTGCCTGGTCTGGGACGACAGCGAATACGGCCTCATCAAATGGAAGCAGCAGAACCAGTTCGACGGCCGCCATTCGGACCTGGCCTTCAACAACCCGGACTTCGAATTACTGGCGCAAGCCTTCGGCATGTGGGGCCGAACACTCACCCATGCCGACGAACTGCTGCCCGCCCTGGATGAGGCTTTCCAGCAAGCCGGGCCCGCCCTCATCTCAATAGCGGTGGATTATGGCGAGAACCGCAAGTTAACCGACCGCTTGGGTGAACTCGTTTGTACGATCTAGAAGCGTGGTCTGCGTGAGATTGACAAGAGGATCAAACCATGACCGCACCAGAGCATCTGCCCTATAGCATCTCCGGACGCGATCTCGTCGCCGAGGCCGATGGCCTGCGCGTACAGGTACTGACGCTGGCGAGAGGCGAGAAGATCCCCTGGCATTACCACAGCATTGTCGCGGATATCTTCGTCGGCCTGGAGGGCACGACGGTCGTCGAGACCCGGGCGCCGCGCGCCCGTCACGAGTTGGGGCCGGGCGAGCACTGCGTGGTGCCGCAAGGAACCGCCCACGAAGTCACCGGCAAGGACGGCGAGGCTTGCCGTTTCACCATTGTCCAAGGCGTCGGCGCGCACGACTTCAACCTGGTTGGCGCGCCCGCCGCGACCGGTGAACCATAATCTCTGTGCAGAGCCGCTAGGGCATTTTGCGACAGGGCGCTTTCGGGATGCCCGGTCGGCAAGGGGTTTTACACATAGCCCTCGTTTTCGATGAAGCGCACGATTGGAATCCAGTTTTTTTGGACCTCCAACGCCCCTTTCGTTTGCAGGTCGAAAACGCTGAGCCCCTTCCACGCCACCTCGTCGTAGAGGCTTCGGTCGTTCAGCCAACCGACGTCCAGGGCGTCGGTTTCCATCATGAATCCATCGAGTCGACGGGCAGCGCGGCTGCCGACCCGAGACCGGTTCCGGACCAGCGCGAAGGGCTTCTTGTTTTTGCGGATGGGCTTCAAATCCGTGAAGTTCTGCAAGAAATCAGCCGTGGCTCGGACGTCGAATGCCGAGGCAAGCACGGGTATGACGACGATATCCACGCTGCGGACAATTTCCCGCAGCTCGCTCATATGCAAGGAGGCCGCGGAATCCACGACAAGGCGTGAGGTTCCTTTTGGGATCTTCTTGATCCGAGACGACCAATCGAAACCTTGGATTCGGGCGGCCGACTCAGGACGCCGCGAGAGCCAATCCAAACTTGAGCGCTGACGATCCGTGTCGGCCAGGGCCGTGGGCAGGCCACAGTTGGCGAAGGCCGCGGCAAGGTTGGTGGCGATGGTTGTCTTGCCGCAGCCTCCCTTGGGGTTGGCAATGAGAACGGATATCATGACTTGGATCCCGTTGGCTTATTGTTTCCAAAAAGGTTTCGCCTTGGTGAAGGCGGTCCAGTCCTTGGCGATTCGAGGCCGTATCTGGAACAGAGCGTGCGTGTGCCAGCCAACCACGGTCCCGAACGCCATTTGCAAGGCGCCCGCATTGCCGCCCCCATCGTTGCCGCAGAGATCCCGCAATCTGATCTCGGCGACCGCGACGTCGTTTAGAAATCCCAGGTCGCCTTGAAGCTGACGCAAGGCCTCCAAGTATGGCCGCGTTCGCCTTTTGCCGTAAAGGCTGGCGAAGAACTCGGTCGTGTAGCGGAGTTTTTTCAACGATAGCCTGAGGCGATGTAGAGTCTCATCGGGGAGAGTCTCGAAACCCCGGCCGAGTTTCACGGCTTGTTTGTGTCGACGACGCAAAACCTCGCCGGCATGGTCGATCATTCTGCGGCCCGGCCTCGACGCTGCCGACCTCGACGCTGCCCCGTCTCGCCTCCATCCCCGGTTTTCCAACCAGATACTCAACTCCAATAGGAACTCAAGGTATGCCGGGGATCGAAGTGTCATCCGGGCTCGCTCTTGGGCGAGTCGCCTCTCCTCGGTGACGGTCTCCTGCAATATCCGCAGACTGGTGTCAGCCGTCCGAGCCGCAATCACGGGATGAAGCAATTCCTCGTCAAATACATCCCAATCCCGCGCGTCTCCCAGGCCGTCTGTCAGAGAACCGGCTTCTCTTTTCAGCCATTCGAGGTCCTCTGCCGGCAACAGGCTCTTGAAAATCGTCAGGGCGGCGCGCATCCGCCGCAAGGCAACGCGCATCTGGTGAACCCCTTCGGTGTCGCTGCCATCCAACACCGCGGCGTGGTTCGCCAGCCAGTGTTTCAGACAGTTCGCGAGGACACGCTCGAAGCCCTCCTCGACCGAGGTGTCGGTGGTGAACCTTGGCAGGGTGGCTTTTGCAACCGTCGGACGCTCACCCAGGGCCAAGGCAAAACCACGTTGGGATCTGCTGAGAGGCTGAAACTGGCAAGGTGACACCTGGTGAAGCCTGGCGGCTACCTTTCTAAGCGCAAGCGGAGTGCCCTGCAGCAGCTTGAGCTCAATCTCGGAGATTGCCTCTGTTCCAGCTTCGCAGCGATGTTCGCCTATATCCAGGACCGCCTCGATTTCCGTTGGCCCCGTGTTTTCACGATCAACACGATAGAATTTTTTCCGCCGGATCACATCGCTGGTAAAAATTGGCCGCAGCTCGCTGGCGACGATGAGCCCAATTCTCTTCCGCAGTTTGGCATTTTCCAACAGCTTCAGGTTCGGTTGCGGGCCATTGATCGGTGCCGACCACGCTTTTTGGCCCTTCGAAAGTCGCGGCCGATCGCCAACGGCGGTTATAGTTTGAACGAAATCCTCTCCGTCCTGGAAGACCCGCAAGGTCAATCCACGCCGCCGCAGGCGAAGGTCGGTGGTATCGTAGGTGATGCTGGTCAGACGGCGGCTGACGGTCTGTTCGCCAGCCGCGACAGCCGATTTCCACAATTTCTCGAGCGCAACGGCCGAGCCGGACAACCGCAGCTCTAGTTCGAAACTGCGCCCGGTGGGTGGTCGCGGCTGGCCGTAGGTGCTTCGCTGGTTGCCGACGCGACACTCCCGTCCGGACGGATCTTTTGTATTCAAGC
>JAJFGM010000630.1 GCA_021776145.1 Kiloniellaceae bacterium
GGAGGCCGCGGGCCGCATTCTCGAATGTCTGGGCGGATCTTCGTCGTGACCGATGGCTCGGGTGCCGCGGATGCGACAAACAACGCCCCGCGCTGCGGATTTGCGGCGCTGCTGGGCGCTCCCAATGCCGGTAAGTCGACCCTGCTCAACACCCTTGTCGGGGCGAAGATTTCGATTGTCACCCACAAGGTGCAAACGACTCGCGCCCGTGTGCGCGGCATTGCCATCGAGGGCGCCAGCCAGATCGTCTTCGTCGATACGCCCGGTATCTTTCGCGCCAAGCGCCGGCTGGAGCGGGCCATGGTCGCCGCGGCCTGGTCCGGTGCCGACGACGCCGACGTTGTGATGCTGCTCTACGATGCTTCGCGCCGCGGCATTGACGATGATACGCGGCTGATTATCGATGGCCTGAAACAGCGTGACTGCAAGGCGATCCTGTTGCTCAACAAGATCGACTTGGTGCCGCCGCCCAAACTCCTGCAACTGGCACAGACACTTGATGCGGAAGATGTCTTCTCGCGGATCTTCATGATTTCGGCGTTGAACGGGGATGGCGTGCCCGACCTTCTGGCCTACCTGGCCGGTGAGATGCCACCGGGAACGTGGCATTACCCCGAGGATCAGCTCTCCGATCTGCCGATGCGGCTGTTGGCCGCGGAAGTGACGCGTGAAAAGCTGTTCCTCAACCTGCACCAGGAAATTCCCTATGCCTTGACCGTCGAGACCGAGGATTGGCAGAACTTCAGGGACGGTTCCGTGCGGGTGCAACAGGTCGTCTATGTCGCGCGCGATCAGCACAAGGCCATGTGCCTAGGCAAGGGCGGGCGTACCATTAAGCTGGTAAGGTCGGCCGCGCAGAGGGATCTGGAAGAGTCCTTGGGCTGCAAGGTGCACCTATTTCTCTTCGTCAAGGTGCGGGAGAACTGGATCAACGACCCGGATCGTTACCGCGCCTGGGGGTTGGACTTCAATGCCTGATCAAGCGGAAATGCAGCCCAGTCGCATTGGCAACTGTTGAGGCTGTCCGCATGCAATGGAGCGATGTCGGCATAGTGCTTTCGTCCCGCCCGCACGGCGAGACTTCGGCGGTCGTGCAGCTCCTGACCCGGGATCACGGGCGCCACGCCGGATTGGTGCGTGGCGGGCAGGGCAGTCGCGCCCGCGGCCTCTATCAGCCCGGCAACCGGGTCGCGGCGGAGTGGAGGGGGCGTTTGGCAGAGCATTTGGGCAGCTATGCCTGCGAGTTGCTCGATGCCAATGCGGCGCGCTTCCTCGATGTGCCGGGCCGGTTGCTGGCCTTGACCTCGGCGACGGCAATCTGCGAACGCGCCTTGCCGGAGCGCGAGCCGCACCCCGGTTGCTTCGAAGGCCTGCTGGCGCTTCTGGCGGCCTTGGACGGCGAACACTGGGCTGAAGTCTATGTGCGCTGGGAATTGCTGTTGCTCGCCGATCTCGGCTTCGGACTGGACCTGACGCGCTGCGCCGGCGGCGGCGACAACAATCAACTCGCCTATGTCAGCCCGAAGTCGGCGCGGGCGGTGTCGCTGCAGGCCGGCGAGCCCTATCGCGACCGGCTGCTGGCGCTGCCGGGATTCTTGATCGGGCAAGGCGGTGGTGGCCCGGCGCAAGTGGCCGCCGGTCTCGCATTGACCGGGCATTTCCTCGAAAAACAGATCTTTTTTCCGGCCGACCGCGAATTGCCCGAAGCGCGGCAACGCCTGGCTCGGCGGTTTCCGGCGGTGGCGGGCGAGGCGCCCGGAGTTGATGACCGGGGGATCGACGATAGCGCCCCGGCGTGACGCGGCGGATTATTCCAATCGCGCGAAGAGCTTGACCCAGGTTTCGACCCTGGGGGCCAGTGACGAGACCAGGATGTGTTCGTGCAGCGTATGCGCTCCGGCGCCGTCGGCACCCATGCCATCGAGGGTCGGGATGCCGATGGCGCCGGTAAAGTTACCGTCCGAACCGCCACCGGTCATGGTGGTGTGCTGTAGGTCGAGGCCGTGTTCGAGGCTGGCCTCGCGGGCCAGGTCGAACAATGCCTGGCCGCCGGGATTTAGGTCGTAGGGCGGCCGGTTCATACCGCCGCTGACTTCCAACGCCACATCGGGGTCATAGGGTCGCAAGGCAAGCAGCCGCGCGGTGAGGGCGTCGCCGTCGGCCAGATTGGTCACCCGCATGTCGACCTCGATGCGGCATTCGCGTGGCACGACGTTGATGCCGGTACCGCCCTCGATCATGCCGACGTTGAAGGTCAGGCCGCGCTCGTAGTCGGTCATCGCCTCGATGTCGAGGATGTGGCGGGCGATTTCCTTGATGGCGCTGCGTCCGTCCTGGTGCATGGCGCCGGCGTGGGCCGGCTGACCGATGGCCTTGACGGTAAAGTTAGCGCTGCCCTTGCGGGCCACCACGACCTTGCCGCCGTCGCGCGCCGGCTCGCCGACCAGGACGTACTTGGCCTTGGCGGCCTCTTCCTCGATGAATTTGCGGGTATAGGGACTGCCGACTTCCTCTTCGGGGATATACATGAAGGTAACCGGCAACTTAGTCTTGCCGCCGAGGCGCAGGAGATGGCGATAGGCGTAGTAGGCCATGTAGCCGCCGGCTTTCATGTCGTAGGTGCCGGGTCCGTAGATCCGATCGTCCTCGCGGCGGATCCGGTTGTCGCCCTCCTTGGTGCCGATGGGGTGAACGGTATCGATGTGGCTGAGCACGAGGATGCCCGGCGTTTCGCCGTCTTGACGAGACCCGTCTTGGCGAGCCCCGTCAGGACCGGCGCTGCGCGCCCGGATCAGGTCGCCCCAGCCGTCCTCGCCGGGGGTGCGTTCGACCTCCAGCCCGATCGCGTTGAACTGCGACTCGACGCGGTCGGCCATGCGGTTGACCGCGGCGGCGTCGGTCGAGGGACTCTCGGTCTCGACCCATTCGAGGATGCCGCGGGCGATCTCCTCGCCGTCGATGACCGGTTCATTGTCGCCGGATGTGTTCATTACTACCTACCTCTCGCGGCTCTCATGTCGGCAAGGATGCCTTCCGCGGCGCGCGAATTGGCACCACTATGCGCAGTCATTTCCGGGCAATCAAGTTGGCCGACGGAGGGTGGGCGAGCGCTTAGGCTCCCTGAAATGTCCGCCCCATGGCGTCGGCGAAAAACTCGACGTCGTCATCGTTGAGGCACAGCGGCGGGACCATGCGCAGGACGTTGCGGTGGGTGCCGGACTTGCTGAGCACCAAACCCGCGTCGCGCGACCGCTCGAAAATCTCGGCGGTTTCCTCGGTCGCCGGCGCCTTGCTGGCGCGGTCCTTGACCAGTTCGATGGCCATCATCAGTCCGCGCCCGCGGACGTCGCCGATAATGTCGTGTTTCTGATGCAGGTCGCGCAGAACCGCCAGCATCTTGGCGCCGACGGCCTTGGCATTCTGCTGCAGGCCTTCCTCGTCGATGACCTGCAGAACGGCGCGTCCGGCGGCGCAGGAGACGGGGTTGGCGCCATAGGTGTGAAAACAGAACTTGTCGGCCAGGGCGTCGGCGACGGGCTTTCGCGCCACCACTGCCGCCAGCGGGAAGCCGTTGCCGATGCCCTTTGCCGCCACCATGATATCGGGCACGACACCGTGCTGCTCGAAGGCCCAGAAAGTCTCGCCCGTGCGCGCCATACCCGACTGCACCTCGTCGATGACCAATAGGCCACCACGGGCGCGCACCCGTTCCGCCGCGCCGGCGATGAACCCGGGCGGCATGGTGACGATCCCGCCATAACCGAGAACCGGCTCGATAATCATGCCGGCGAGATGGCCGCTGGTCGCGCTGTCGACGACGCGATCGATTTCCTCGAGGTAGGGTTGGGCACCCGGCCCGAAGATGCCGCGATAGTCGTCGGGGGTCGCCACGTGGTGGATGCCGCCGAGCAGCGGCACATTGTGACGAAATCCGGCGATGCCGGTCAGCGATTGGGCGCCGATGGTCGGGCCGTGATAGCCGTTGCGCAGCGCCAGGAAGTCGATGTTACCGCTGTGGCTGCGCGCCATCGTCAGCGCCAGGTCGACGGCCTCGGCGCCGGAGTTGGTGAAGTGCACGACCCAGTCCTCGCCGGCCGGCATACGTGCCGCAAGCTCTTCTGCCAGGTGCGCCGGCACCGGGTGATAGAACATGGTGGTGCAGTGCTGCAACTGCTGGGCCTGCTCGGTCACGGCCGCGAGCACCTTGGGGTGGCAATGCCCGACGCTGATACAAACGTTCATGCCGAGCAGGTCGAGGTAGCGCTTGCCTTCCTCGTCCCAAAGGTACTGGCCTTCGCCGCGTTGTGGGATCAGGGCCTTCTTGTAGGGCACGAAGGCGCGCTGCGAAGCGGCGTAATAGGTGTCGCGTCGGCGCAGGATCTCATCCCGGTTCCAGTCAACGTTCGCCATGTTCATGTTCCTTCGCTGGCTTGGATTTCGCGGCTGCGTCGGGCCATGAAATCGTCGAGTTCCTCGCCGAGGGCGGCATCGAGCGGTGGTGCTTCATAGTCGGCGAGCATGTGTTTCCAGATGCGATTGGCGCGCTCGTGTTCCCACTCGGCGCCGTCGATCTGCCACTGTTCGTAGGTCTTGTTGTCGGCCATCGTCGAGCGGAAGAAGGCTGTCTCGAAGTTGCGCTGGGTGTGTTCGCAGCCGAGGTAGTGGGCACCGGGCCCGACTTCGCGCACGGCGCTCATGGCCTGCGCTTCAAGCGAAAGGTCGACGCCGCCGGCGAAAGCCTGCAGCGCGGCGCAGCGGTCGGCATCCATCACGGTCTTCTCGTAGCCCATGGTCAGCAGACCTTCGAGGCAACCGGTGGCGTGAATGATGAAGTTGACGCCGGCAAGGACGGCGGCCTGCAGCTGCATGGCGCTTTCATAGGCCGCCTGCGCGTCCGGCACCTTCGAGGCCGTCAGGGCGCCGACCGAGTGAAAGGGCACACCCAGGCGGCGTGCCAGGGCGGCGGCGCTGAACTGGATCTGCATGCCTTCGGGCGTGCCGAAGGTCGGGGCGCCGGTCTGCAGCGAGATCGGGCTGGCGAAGGTGCCGAACACGCCGGGTGCACCGGGGCGGATGAGTTGGATGAGGCAGAGCCCGGCCAGTACTTCGGCGAAGAGCTGGGCCAGGGTGCCGGCGACGGTCACCGGGCTCATGGCGCCGGCGAGGATGAAGGGCGAGACGACCACCGCCTGATTATGCCGCGCATAGACCTTGAGCGCGCCGAGCATGGTCGCGTCGAGCACCAGCGGCGCGTTGACGTTGCTCACCGAATAGATGCAGCAGTTCTCTTCGACGAAGCTCTTGCCGAAGACGATCTTGGCCATGGCCACGGTGTCTTCCGACCGTTCCGGCGCCGTCACCGCGCCCATGAAGGGTTTGTCGTTGAGGCGCAGGTGCGCGGCGGTCATGTGCAGGTGACGCAGCGAGACGTCGATGTCGACGGGCTCGCAGACAACACCGCCGGAGTGGTGTACCGCCGGAAGCATGTGATGCAGGCGGGTGAAGTTCTCGAAGTCTTCCAGTGTCGCGTAGCGGCGGCCACGGTCGAGGTCGTGCACGAAGGGCGGACCGAAGCTGGGACAGAACAGCGTGTTGTTGCCGCCGATGGTGACGCTGCGTTCGGGATTGCGGGCATGCTGGATGAACTGGCTTGGCGAGGTCGCCTGGATGATCGAGCGGCACATGCCGGGCTCGAAGCGGACACGCTCGCCTTGAACATCGGCGCCGGCGGCCTTGAGGATTTCGAGCACCTCGGGGTCGTCGCGGAACTCCATGCCGGTTTCCTGCAGGATGGTCTCGGCATTGGCCTCGATCTGCGTCAGCGACTCCTCATCGAGCAGTGAATAGGTGCTGATCTGGCGCCGGATATAGGGCAGAGGCGTGGGTTTGGCCGCCTCGGCGCGCTGGGCGCGGCGTTCGGCACGGCCGCCGCGGCGCTGTTTCTGTTTCTCCTTCGGGACTGTTTTTCTGGACATAGGGGTTCCCGGCGCAAGGGTAGAGGTCGATCATAGACCCGGCGACGGACCGTGGCACAGGCCCGCGCCGGGAAATCGCGAAATCTAATGCCGGCGATTAGCCTGGGCCACGCGGTAATTCAGTCCGCGTAACTCACCGTTCCCGGGGGCAAGTCGGGCAGGGCGGCATCAATGCCTTGCTGCAGGGTATCGCGGATGGAGATGGCAAAGGTCTGCGCCAGGTTGCCGAGTTCGCGTTCGCGTGCCACCAGGGTCAGGCTGCGCGAGAAGCCGGCGATCGGCAGCGGCCGCAAGGTAAAGCGCATGCCCTCGGCCAGGGCATCGAGCAGCAGTGTCGGGGTCAACAGGGCGAATCCCTGACCGGCGCTGACGGCGGCGACGACCATGCTGGCGCGATCCGCTTCGATCACCCGCGGCAAGGCAAGGCGAACACGTGCCAGATGCTGGTCGGTGCGCCGCCCGACTGGCGCTTCGGCGGCGAAGCGGACCAGCGGGTAACGCGCCGCCACCTGTATGAGGTCGTCGCTGGGGCCGGTGTCGTCCGGCGGCAGGACGAGAAGGAACTGTTCGCGCAGGATGGCGTGACGCTGCAGGCCCTCGACGTCGTAGAGCGCGTCCGAGGTCACAACCATGTCGGCGCGGCGGTTGCGCAGCAGGTTCTGGTGGTCGCTGGCAAGCCCGGCATAAAGCGCGATTTCGGGCACGGCGAAGCGCGCCCGCGTCAAATCGATCAGTGAGGGCGTCAGTGTCGTGGCAATGGAGGCGAGCATGCCGATCCTGAGCAGCGGCAGCGGCGCCGAGTCGAGGCGCCGCACGTCGGTCTTCAGGTCCTCGATCTCATTGAGCACGCGCACGGCGCGGCGGTGCAGGGACATGCCGGCCCGGGTCGGCTCGATCGGCTTGACGGCGCGGTCGAGCAGCCGCGTGCCGAGCGCGTCTTCAAGGCTTTTGATGTGTTGCGACGCGGCCGACTGGGTGATGCCGAGCAGCTTGGCGGCACGGGTTACCTGGCGTGTCTCGACGACCGCCGCGAAGACTTCCATGGCGCGAAAGAGATTAAAATCGAACCCCGAACTCGAAACCATCGCCGCTCAAACCGCAGTTTTCCAACATCCCCAGGATCATCATTAGATTATCTTATGTTGCATCTGTCCAGTTGATAGCGGCCACTACGAAGCCGTAGCGTAGGTCAAGCAGCGACCAACCGACTGGAATTATAATTCATGTTTGTTCGAGTCAGGAGGGCTGACTGGCCCCATTGATGAGGCCAGTCGCTCGCCGTCTTCGGCTCAGTCGGCCGTGAGCGCGTGGCGACGCAGTTTTTCGTGAAAGGGCTTGTGGTGATCGAGGAAGTCTCTCAGCCGTGGTGCCGTCAAGACGGCGGCCTCGAAAGCCTCGCGGCGGCGCTCTGTCTCGTCGGCCCGGGGCGGCTCGATGCCGTGGCTGTCCGCGACCTTGCCGTGCCAGCCGGCAACCTGGCTCCAATCTTCCGGCGTTTTGGCTGGCTGCCAATCAAAGGCTTGTGGCGCCGGCGGAAGGCCGACACGGCGCCAAAAGGCGCCGAGCAGGCCTTGCGGGTCTTGCCGCACGGCCTCGGCCTCGAGGACCGGCGGCGCCTGCCCGAGTTCCGACTCGAGCCAAGCGAAATGACGCCACTGCGCCTCCAAGCCGATTTCCTCCAGGGTCAGACCGGGGTCGAGCTTGAAGTAGGAATGGATCGCCGCCAGCGGGTCGCGAATGAGGAAGGCATGGGTGATACGGCGGGCGAAATCGAGATCGTCGAAAAGTGCCGGCACGACGTAGTAGCTCATGTCCTTGAGAAAGACGGTCTGTTTTTCGGCGGCGGCCAGCAGATGCGCGCGGATTTCCGGATAAGACCTTGGCTGCGCCGGATCGACGACGAAATGCGGTATTCGGCGGACGCCGTGATGGACGTAGTAGTCGTAAATGAAGGGCTCGTGAAAACAGCGGCAGTCGCCGCGCGCCCGCATGACGCGTTCAATGGCGGTGGACATGGAGCGCGGATGGGACCAAAGCGCGATGATGGGAAACATGGCCGCCTCGCCGGGGGAAGGATATCGCCGAAGCGCTGGTTATGGCATCGTCGAAATCGCAAAGGCAAGGGACTCTCGCGACAGTGGCAAGCGTGAACGCAGGTTCGGATTCGGCCGAGATCGTCATCGTCGGCGGCGGTGTCATCGGCCTCGGCATCGCCTATCATCTGGCGAAGCGGGGCCAACGCGACGTATTGCTGCTGGAGCGCAACGAGCTGACCAGTGGCACCTCGTGGCATGCCGCCGGCATCGTCGGACCGCTGCGTGCCAGTCTCAACCTGAGCAAGTTGGCGATCTATGCCACCAGGCTTTTCGCCGACCTTGAAGCCGAGACCGGCCAAGCCACCGGCTACCGCCAGACCGGCGGCTTTTGGCTGGCGCAGAACCAGGCGCGTTTGTGCGAACTGCGGCGCATCGCCGCCATGGGCGAGATGACCGGTCTC
>JAJFGM010000064.1 GCA_021776145.1 Kiloniellaceae bacterium
CAACTTGGCGCGGCCGTCGCGTGGGTTACCACGCACGTCAATCAGGCCGCGCGCTTCGAGCCGTTGAATGGTGTTGGTCATGGCGCCCTTGGTCACCTGGAAGGCACTTGCCAGACTTGCCGGGCTCTGTGCGCCGCCACGCCGGACAAAGTGGTTGAGCACACCAAAATGCGACAGTTTCAGTCCGTCGGGCAGTTGACGTTCGAGGTGGGCGCGCGCCAGCTGTTCGATGATGCCGATTTCGGTGAAGACCTTGAAGACCAGGGGGTCCGCTTTGGCGTCGTTCATGCTTGCGCGTCCTTTCAGGTCGGCATCAAACGCGCCGTCAGGGGCCAACGCGGGCTCGGTGCGACCGCTTCGCCGTAACCGATCCGGCCGAGCATCTGGATACGCCGCTGTCCGCCGATCCCGAGCCTGCCGTGAAGCTCTTCATAGTGGGCGTTCATTTCCGGATACTCTTGCAAAGCCTGGCTCAGGGGATGCAGGCCAAGACCTTGGGCGGTTGCGCTGAGATTGATCCTGACCCAGGCGCGGCCGGCGCGCAATTGGGCCAGGCGGCTGTCGTCCGGCGTGACCACCCAAACATGCGCCATCGCCGTTTGCATCTGTTGGCGCATCATCTCCAAGCCCTGCTCGAAGGCACTGGACCCCATGTCGGCCAGCTCTTCGCGGGTCAGCGCGCCAACAAGATTGAGGGATTCGAGAAAGACGCCGCCGAGATCGATGCCATCGGGGTTTGCCTCGATCTCGGCCTTGCCGATGCGCATGAGTTCGACAGATTCCATGTAGGTGTTCTCGGTCGTCAGTTCGACCTGCATGGCCCGCCAGGTCAGATCGCGCAGCGCGGCGACCCTTTCGCTGTCGCTGCTTGTGGCGACTTCGGCGATCTTGCCGGCGGCGGCTCGCAGATCCGCCAAGGCGGTCGCCGGCACGTCGCGTTGGGTATCGAAGGGGGCCTTGTTGGACCGGCGCAGCGGAACCGAGGCAAAGAGCGGATCGCGGCGGGCCAGCGGCGACTTGCTCATGCGGATTCGGGCCACTGGTCGTTTGTCCAGACGGTCCGGATCGGCACCTTCTGGGAAGGGCTTGATTTCGGCCAGGTTGCCCGCTTCGGCCGCGGCCATGTGGAGGATTTCGAGGAAACACCCAAGGCCGATAACGATCTGGCGGTTGAAGGGATCGGTCTCGGGCAGCAGGCGCTCGAGATCACAGTAGAGTGCGATCTCGTCTTCGCCGATCAACTCCACCATCCAAGGCTGCCGGTTGTGCGGGTTGGGAGCGAGTATGGCATAGGAAAGCGCTTCAAGGCGCGCGTCCTCATAGCCTTGCCCGGCGTCCTGCCAAGGGGCCAAGGCGCTTTGCGGTGTTCTCGTCAGAGCGAAACCACCACACCCAGCGGCAAGAACCACGGCCGAGGAACCGACGATGCGAAGGAAGACTCTGCGGGTTACCGTCATTTCCATGATCTCTCAATTTAGTTGAACGTTAAACAAAATAGTTCATCGCTGAACTAAATACAAGCCTCATTCGTGATCTTTTCGGCTTGGCCCGCCGCGCGCCGGCCGCGCCCTAAGCGCTTGTCGCTTCGGTTCGCGGTAGCTATCTAAACGCCTATGGCTGAGAGCATGAAAATCGCGCTGGCGCAGATCAACCCGACGGTGGGTGATATCGATGGCAACCTCGATCTCATTCGGGCGGCCCGTGAAGAAGCGGTGGGTTTGGGCGCGGAACTCGTGATTTTCGGCGAAATGTGCGTTTCGGGCTATCCTGCAGAGGACCTGTCGCTAAGCCCGATGTTTCTCGACCGCGTGCGCGCGGGCGTCGAGGCGCTGGCAGTCGAGACCGCCGACGGCGGGCCCGGGCTGATCGTCGGCGGTCCGGCACTGGGGGGCGCGGCTGGCGGCGAAGGTCATCTCCGTCACCAGGTCCAAAACACCGCCTTTCTGCTCGATGCGGGAGAAGTAAAGGCACAGCGCGGCAAGCGAGATTTGCCCAACTACGGCGTCTTTGACGAAAAGCGCATCTTCAAGGCTGGTGATCTGCTGGGGCCAGTGAATTTTCGCGGCGTACGCCTCGGTCTCATGGTCTGCGAAGACATGTGGACGCCAGAGGTGGCGGAGTGCATGCAGGAATCCGGCGCCGAACTGCTGGTGGTGATCAACGGTTCACCCTATGAAAGCGACAAAGTCGACGTTCGTTTACAGGTCGCCGTCACCCGTGTTGTCGAGACCGGTCTGCCGCTCATCTACGTCAACCAGATCGGCGGTCAGGACGAACTGGTTTTCGATGGTGCGTCTTTCGTGCTGGCGGCCGATTGCAGCCTCACGTCGCAGCTGCCGGCTTTCCGCACGGATCTGGCATTGTCCGTCTGGCAGCGCGATGCCGGAGGGGGCTGGTTGCCGCAACAGGGGGTGTGCGTACCGCCACTCCAGCGTTGGCACGCGATTTACGAGGCCCTGGTCCTGGGACTGCGCGACTACGTCGACAAGAACCGATTTCCTGGTGTCATCCTGGGTCTCAGCGGCGGTATCGATTCGGCACTTTCGGCCGCCGTTGCGGTCGATTCTCTGGGGCCGGAACGGGTCCATTGCGTCATGATGCCTTCGCCCTATACCAGCCGCGAGAGCCTGGAAGACGCCGCCGAGGCCAGCCGCCTTCTCGGTGTCAGGTTCGACGAAGTGTCGATTGAGCCGGCGATGGAAGCCTTTGCAACCATGTTAGCACCGCTTTTCGCCGGTACGGCGACCGACGTGACCGAAGAGAACATCCAGGCGCGGGCGCGGGGCCTGACCCTGATGGCAATCTCCAACAAACGCGGTGCCATGGTACTCTCGACCGGCAATAAATCCGAGATGTCAGTTGGCTACGCCACGCTCTATGGCGATATGTGCGGCGGCTTCAACGTGCTGAAGGATGTCTACAAGACCACCGTCTTCGAGCTGGCGCGCTGGCGCAACCAGACGCGGCCGCCGGGATGTCTAGGCCCTGCCGGCCGCGTGGTGCCGGAACGCACGATCTCCAAACCGCCTTCGGCCGAACTGCGGCCGGATCAGGTCGACGAGGACTCGCTGCCGCCTTACGACGTGCTTGACCGGATCCTCGAGCATCTCATCGAAAGGGATGACGGTGTCGATGAGATCGTCACCCTTGGTTACGAACGTAACCTGGTGAACAGGATTTGGCGCCTGCTCGAATTGGCCGAGTATAAACGCCGGCAGGCAGCGCCCGGGATCAAGATCACCCGTCGGGACCTCAGCCGGGATCGCCGCTATCCCATCACCAACGCCTTCAAGGGGCCTCTTTGAGCATGACAACTGCGATTTCTTGGCAGAGAAGACGAGGCCGGTTGCTTGTACACGTAAGCAAGGGTAGGATTTTAGACCCCACAGTATTCGAAAAATTAACAAATTGACCGCATTTTGTTGATCGATTTCAAAGCTCTGTTAGAGATTGCGTCGTTTCTGTCGTTTGCCTCTGACTCAGGGGTGGTTTCTTCAAACTTTGAGAGGGCGTAGCTGTGGCAAATCCCGTAGTAGCGATCGGCCTGGATGCCGCCGATCCAATTCTGATCGAGGAGTGGATGGCGGCGGGACACCTGCCGACACTGAGTCGTCTGCGGGAAGAAGGCGCCTATGGGCGTGTCGAAAACCGCGTCAATCTCTGCGGTAAAACAGCCAAATTCTCGGCGACTGAACCGTCTTGGGTGATCTTCTCGACGGGAAGCAAGCCGGACCGTACCGGCTACTGGGACATCATCGACTACGATGCGGAAAACTACGAGGTGCATACGGTGGTCGCGGATCGCGGCTACGACTTCAAGGAAGTTCCGCCCTTTATGGCATTGGGCAACGATTACAAGGTCGCGGTCTTCGACGTTCCCCTGCTGGAGCCGAACGAGAAGGTCAACGGCCCGCAGATCATGGGCTGGGGTGGTCACTTCACCGCCAACGTCAGCCAGTCTATTCCCGAGAACCTGCTGGCCGAAATGAACCGACGCCACGGCGTTTGCGAGGTTCTCGGCAAAGATCATGGCGCCTTCTGGGACCCCAGTTACGGTGCCTGGCTTGAGCGCGAACTGAGCAACAGCATCACCAAGCGCCGCGACATCATCTGTGATCTCATGGCGCAGGGACAACCCGACCTCATGCTCGGCGCTTTCCTCGAGGGGCACTCCGCCGGGCACGATTTCCTGCACAACACCAGCAAGAGCCACCCCATCCATGCCGCGATGTCGGCGAAGGCCGGGGGCAGGCAACCCATGATCGACACCTTCAAGAAGATCGATCAGGCCATTGGTGACATCATCAAGGCGGCGCCGGAAAATGCCACCATCATGGTCTTTTCCGTGCACGGCATGGGCGACAACGGCACTGACCTTTTGAGCATGGCGATCTTGCCGGAGATCATGTACCGCTACAGCTTCCCTGGCAAAGTCGGCATCGGTGCCGGCGGTTCGCTCGACGAACCGGTGACGAAACCGGTGCGCAAGAGCTGGACGGCCAATGTCTGGAGCCAGCGCTACGAGGAAAGCGACGTGAAGCGCAAACTGCGCCCCTGGATGCCGTCGTCCATGCTGAAGTCCGATCCCGAGGACGATTTATGCTCTCCCTACGAGGGAACAAACCAGTCTCTGGCGTGGATGCCGGCGACCTGGTATCGCCGCATGTGGCCGAAAATGCGCGCCTTCGGTATGCCGACCTTTTGGGAGGGCCGGATCCGCATCAATCTCAAGGGGCGCGATGCGCACGGTCTTGTCGAACGCGAGGACTATGAGAAGGTCTGCGATGAGATCTCCGGCTTCCTGATGGAATTGACAAATCCGCGCACGGGCAAGCCGATCGTCGATACCATTACCCGCACCCGTCATGGCGCGGCCGACAACAACCCGCATCTGCCGACCGCCGACCTGTTGATCTCATGGAACGAGTGTGCCGTCGACGTGGTGGAAGGCCCGGGTATTGGCCGCATCGGACCCTTGCCCTTCAACCGCAGCGGCGGCCATCGGCCGCGTGGTTTCATGGTGGCCAAGGGCGAGAAGGTGCCGGCCGGTTCCACGGTCAAGGACGCCGAGGTCATCGATCTGGCACCGACCATCCTCTCCTTCATGGATGCCAAGGACAAGGCACCGGTACCACTCGACGGCAAGGCGCTGTTCTAAAACGTGGCCGCCGGCTTGCTGTCGGCGGCGATCGAAGATCACCCTCGTCCATGGCCCTTGGTTATCCCGAGGCGCCGGGACGATGGTTTTCATTGATCACAATGGCCTCTATCTGGAGTTTTGGCCGGGAAGTCGTGGCCGGACCGACTCGCGCGTTGTGGCGACCGGTGGAATTTGCTAACCGTATGCCCCCTTTTTCCCATGACGCGATATTCCGATGAGCCTGACGGTTTACAACACGCTGGCGCGTGAAAAGCAGAGTTTCGAGCCGATCGACCCGAAGAACGTGCGTATGTACGTCTGCGGCCCGACAGTCTACGACTTTGCCCACATCGGCAACGCGCGCCCCGTCGTCGTTTTCGACGTCATGTTCCGCCTGCTGCGCCATCTCTATGGCGTCGACGCCGTGACC
>JAJFGM010000631.1 GCA_021776145.1 Kiloniellaceae bacterium
GCTGCCGCTGACCGCCGCAAAGGGAACGCGCATGGCAACGAACTTCCAATCCGGACCCCGACTTTGCGCCCAGTTGCGGAATTGTTGTTTGGCGCGGTGGACGATTTCATCCTCCGTCTGGGCATGCTTGCTGATGACCTGTTGATACACTTCAAGATGAATCTGGTGTTCATCGTCATCAAGTTGCAATTTCACGTCGTATTTTGGCACTACCTATGCTCCACCTTAGATCGTCAATCTTGCAAGTGAAGATTACCGTTGTATCTATTATGTAATGGTTAATCGGCCAAGGCTGTACGCCCGCATTGCGGGGCCAGTAGCGACAATCAATAGCAAGAAGTGAATGGACCCGGATCGGCCTTGCGCAGGCCGATTTTGTGCGGAACGCAGCTGCCCGGTCAGTGCCTGGTCAGGGGTCTAGAAAGGCAATATCGCCATAGCGACAAGAAGCAGGGCGAACCACAGGGCGACGCTGGTAACAAAGACAAAGGTTAAGGTGGATTTTGATCGCCACTTCTCGCCGTTGGGATCCGCCGCTTCGGTCCCGGGGGCGCGGGTGATCGTCGAAGTGCCGGCCTGAACGCGCCCACCGGACGCGGCAGGCTCGTTCTGCCCAACATATTGCGATGCATCTCGCAACCAACCCGCCAGGGTCGCGCTGGAAGCTTGGTGACTGGCTGGCGCCGCCGGCGCGCCGGATTCACACAGTTCGCTGCGGGAAAAACGCGCGAGGTGAAGTGATTCGCTGGGATTTACAGTCTTCATGATGCGCCACTCACGACAAGAGTATGGTTAACCTAGCAGAGCGCACAAATTAAGGCAAATACTCAAAACGAAACTCAAACCTAGAACGGAAAAAGAACAGTTTTGAATAAGATCATCCCGCATTGAAAGTAGTAAAGTCCATCATACTCCTTTTGGCGCATTATTCCGCATTTTATGGTGCAAAGGCAGTGGGCAGGCACAATATATGGGATTATGTTTCCTTTATTTCGCGGCCTTTGAGAATTCCGCCCAGGCTCCCGCCACCAGCGGCGGTCCGCACCGCGCCGCGAAAAAAAATGCAGGCGGAGTTCTCGCCGTCTTTACGAGAATTGGCGACCCAAGCCCGCAAGATTTTCTCTTCCAGGCCGGGACCTATTGCGCCTTCGTCTGCGCTGGGCTCAAATGGAAACCATGCGGAATGCATGCATCGCCATCACGGAAAATTACCGCCGAGTTCTGATCGGGGCGCATTGAACCGTCGCACTGAGGCCGAAAATAATGACCGATATAAGTGAATTGGGTGAGCGGGTTGCGACAGCGGAAGAACGCTTCCGTTTTATTAACGAGATCCAGAACAAACACAGCGAGCGACTATTGAGTTTGCTCAACAAGCTCAAGGCGGACCTCGATGAAACTCGTAGGCACCATGCGTTGCAAGAGCAGGAAATAACCCGCCTGAGCGAAAACAACGAGACGCTGCGAAGCCTGCTGCATAGTCTGCTCAAGGCTGTCGAGGCCTTTGACAGCAGCGAACCGCTGCGGAAGGTCGAACGCCAGGCTGCGGGACTGCTGAGTGACGGAGAAGGCGGCCAGGCCGGCGACGCCGAAACGGGTCGGGTTGGTTTGGAAATTGTTGCAACGGAAAAGCCAGAGAGAGCCGAAAAGACAGAAACCGTGGCCAGCGGCGGTTCGGAACCTAAGGTCGAGGGGACCGCGGTTCAGTCGCAGAAAAAACCAAAAATACCTACATTCTTTCTTCGCGACGAAACCGACTCAGAGTCGCCGATGGAAATTAAGAAAAGATAGTATCTATTTGATAAAATTATTAAAAAGGAAATCGTGATATTTGGATTGCTCTGTAGGTATGAGAATTGGCGTTCAGGGCTATAGCGGCCGTTTCGTTGGATCGGCTCGATAGCGCCGATGTCACCCAAATAATTTAATTAAATCAGTATATTGAACGCAAAATTTGACTGTCATGCCGCGCGAATGTTTAGAGTGTTCCGAGCTCAATTCGCGATAGTGGCCTCTTGGAGCGTTTTGCGATTTGCGCCGAACTGTGGTGGGTCGACGACTTGTTTATATGTATTTTATCAGAAGTGTCGGATGCTTTCTTAACAATCGAGAATAGTGATTGGTGTCCGTCGACCGTTCCCCATTCACTGTGAGCCGGTCGGTCGCTTTCGCGCACTGCCATTTGGCGTTTGCCGGCTTTCCCGATGGAGAGCGAGGCGGTCTCGGGTACGAGGGTGTCGGACACGCTCGGCTGCGTGAGCATGGATTGCTGCTGTCCGTCGACTCTGGCGCGCCTCTGGTTGGGCAAGGGCTGCTGGTTTGCATCATGGTTTTGATACCCGGCGATGGGCTGCGGCGGCAATTTTCTGGGAGTGGCCGAGACCGGGTTCGGCCTGGTGGTCGCCGCGGTGCCGGTGGCCAGGCCCGCTCTGCCGCCGAGGCGGGGGCCTGCGGCGGTTTGCAAGGGCGGCATCTCAAGCCATATCTGGCTGAATTCGGATTTCATTTCAGGCTTGATTTCGGGGCTGGTTTCATGCCGCGAGGCGAGGCGATAGACCGCGGCTACGCGTATTACCTGTCGATCCGATACAGCGGGATCAGTCAGACCGGCGGATTGATAGGAAAGACCGCCGAGCGGGTTCGCGGCTTTGGCGCGTGCGGTCAAGGGGAGGGGCACCGCCAAGGGGGCCTTGATGACGGCCGCTGTGGGAGCGCCTGGCAGCCTAGGCGTTGGTTTCGTTACTCGGCTCGCCGCTGTGATCGCCACTGGGTTCGGTGCCGGCGTGACCGGCTTGGCTGACGGGAACGCGCGAACTTCACGGTTCGCGACGGCCGCGTTGGCAAGAGAAGCAAGGGGGAGAGCCGGATCCAAGCGTTGCGCGCTCTGGCAGATCGGCAGAGCGATGTCGTGCCGGCCCGTGGCACGCAGCTGCGTGCAGTGCCTGTAAAGACGTTGTGCCGCGTCGTTGCTGGCCCGCACCGTCGCTTGTCCAGCGACGCTCCGGTCTCCGTCAGACAGGTTCGCGCAGGCGCCAAGCAATGCCGGCAGGAAAAATAGCAAAGCGGCGAGTCTCAGCCGGCGGAGGCGGGGCGATAGCTTCATAAGGGGGTCGAGGCCGCTGCTGGTTGTTGGTCTGTCCGCGAAGCCTAGCGCCTTAAGGTTAATCGAGCCTGAACCGGGCCGCGCCGCCCGAGCCGACAAGAATGGAGGAGAATGGGGTCGCCTGGCGGAGCTGCGATGACCCTGGATGGGTAACGCGCCTTGGGCGGCCTCTCAGAAGGCCCCGAGCCGGGCTTGGCAAGCTTTATTTACCTGCACCAGCCCATTAATGGGATAAATTGAACGCTACCAAGGCAGCTTGCTGCCGTGGCAAGGGGCACCATGGCCACAGGTGTAGGAACGACCAATTCCTAAGTTGAATAACAATCGAGACATTTCGAGTGAATGACATGGCAAGTCATGGTGGAAAGAGAGAAGGGGCCGGTCGCAAGACAGACTCGCCGAACAGGCTCACCCAGGATATGTCGGGCGCCATTCATGAAGTGTTCGAGAAGGCAGGCGGCGTCGATT